>CAIYOV010000047.1 GCA_903927935.1 uncultured Bacteroidota bacterium
CCAACTATAAAAAGAGTTTGTGAATTGGCATAAAACACTTTATTAAAGTCTGCAACAACCGATGAGGTTATATACGTCCAGTTAGAATAACCGTTTAAACTTTTTATTAACGTACCGTTGTAGCCGACACCAAATCCGTGGAGGGAATCGGCAAAAGCAATAGATCTGAGCCAAGAATTTGGGTTATCAAAAATGAAATCCCAGGACAAGCCATAATCATCCGAATGGTAAATTGACTGTGCAGTAGGCTGCAGGTTTCCTCCTGCAACAAAAACGGAATTGCGGTTAATTAGTGCTATAGAATTAACATCCCTGTTATAATAATTCGGAGTTGAAGCATACCATTGCTGAGCAACCGTAGTTTTCAGTAATAAAGTGGACAAGAACAGAAGTAAATATTTCGTTTTCATGGTTCAATTATTTCTCCGCAAAGCTAAATAACAATCCTTTTAATCACAATGATATACATCCTTATAAAGGCTGATCTTAGCTTTCTTCTTCAATCCGGCTTTCGTAACCTGTTTTTGAAGTAAACTACAAATCTTAACCCATTATTTAACTCTAAAATAGGAATTTCAACAAAAGATAATTTTGACTTGATCGCTTTGTTTTCTGAATCTGGCTGATGTGCGACCTCATAAAATTTATACACCAAATCAATCGCACCTTTTCGATTATTACATCTGAGAATTATGCCTTTAGGGTAAAAATAAGGAAGTAGACGTAAATGAAGCGCATATAGCGATGGGTTAATTTTTGTAAACACATTCGCCTGCTTTTCCTTTCTTCGCACCATACAATTATTTTTATCGAAAATTAATACGTTATGAAAAAAGTTATTGCATCCTTTCTTATTGTCGCTATTGCGTTTTCATCAAACGCACAACAGGAAAAACAAAATGCAAAAGTTACTCCCCAAGAGTTAAAAAAAGAAGCATCATCAGTTGCACCTGCGCAGGCTGTCGGTGAAAAGAAAAATGAAAACAACGAAGCGGTAATTATAAACCCCAACGCTGCCAAAATGAAATTCAAAGAAGAATCCTACAACTTCTCCGAAATTTCTGAAGGTCCGCAGGTAACACACGAATTTAAATTTACCAATACCGGTAAAGAGCCGCTGATACTTTCAAATGTACGCGCAAGCTGTGGTTGCACTACTCCAAGTTGGCCTAAAGAGCCCGTTCTTCCCGGAAAGGATGCCGTTATTTTAGTTACCTATAACACACAGGGCAGACCTGGTGCGTTTACTAAAACAATTACTATCACTTCTAATGCTGATGAGCCAAGCAAAGTTATTTCCATCAAAGGTGAAGTTGTAAAAGCAGAACCTGAAAAATCAGTTCCGCTTGAGCAGCCAAGTTTGCTCTCTCCAAAAAATTAATGCTGTAGATCAGCAAAAAACTCCATCAAATATCTTGATGGAGTTTTTTGTTTTTATTCGCGCTGTATTTCGGCTGTCGGTATTATTGCCAATAGCTTATTGCAAACTACCAACTGATTAACTATGCCAAAAGTTTCAAATAAGGGATTGGAAATGCCCGCTTCGCCCATCCGCAAACTCGTGCCTTATGCCGATGCTGCGAAGAAAAGGGGCATAAAAGTATATCACCTCAATATCGGTCAGCCCGATTTAGAAACACCTCCACAGTTCTGGAGCAAACTGAAAACCCTCGATATAAAAGTATTGGAATACTGTCCGAGCAATGGCATTGAATCTTACAGAAAGAAATTTGCGCAGTATTACAACAATTCTGGTATTGCGGTGGACGCTACAAACTTCATGATTACCGAAGGTGCCAGCGAAGCACTCTCATTCGGCATGCTCAGTTGCTTAGATGAAGGCGATGAGATTATTATTCCCGAACCTATGTATGCCAACTACATTGGCTTTGCAACCGTAGGGAAAATTAAAGTAAAACCCATTCCCACTTCTCTCGAAACGGGTTTTGCGCTTCCTCCAATCGAAGATTTCGAGAAAGCCATTACCCCAAAAACTAAAGCTATTCTCATCTGCAATCCGAATAACCCTACCGGTTATTTATACAGTAAAGATGAACTCTTTGTGCTCCGCGAAATTTGCCTGAAGCATGATTTATTTCTGTTCGTTGATGAGGTTTACCGCGAATTTCTTTACGGAGGAAAAACATTTTTCAGTGCGCTGAATTTAGAAGGAATGGAGCACCATGTTATTGTGTTTGATTCTATCTCTAAACGTTTTTCGGCCTGTGGTGCGCGCATTGGGGCAATAGTCACCCGCAATAAAGAAGTTCTCGCCTCTGCTCTCAAGTTCGGGCAAGCACGTCTTTCGCCCAATTCGCTCGGTCAACTTGCGGGAGAAAATTTATTCGACCTGGGCAAAGAATATTACTATGGTATTGTTGCAGAATATCAAAAGCGCAGAGATGTAATGGTTGAATTATTGAACAAAATACCTGGCGTGGCCTGCCCAAACCCAGGAGGTGCTTTTTATGCAGTGGCCTCACTCCCCGTAAAAGACACAGACTTATTCTGCCAATGGATGCTTGAAAGTTTTTCACATAACAATGCTACCGTTATGATGGCTCCGGCTTCAGGCTTTTACTCAACAACTTCATCTGGTAAAAATCAGGTGCGTATTGCTTATGTTCTGAATACTGATGATCTAACAGCTGCAATAAAATGTTTAGAAGAAGGTTTGACAGTTTATGCTAAAATTCTGTTAGTGAATTAGTGAGTTAGCAAATTCTGAAAGCGATTCACAATAGAAATCTACTTGCGCTCGCTCCGAATCATTTAATTTTTTTTTGTCACCAACAAAAACTGTTTTCATTGCTGCTGCCCTGCCAAACTGCATATCATTAACCGAATCTCCAACAATAATAGATTTAGAAAAGTCTATCTCCACAAAATCTTTTTTTGCTTTTAGTGCCATACCAATACTTGGCTTGCGTAATTGCTTTACATCTTTCTCTACCAAATCTGTAGCTGAATATATAGCATGAATTCTTCCTCCGTATTTGCGCACCTCTCTCAACATTTCATCGTGAATTAACTGCAAATCTTCTTTGCTCATCAACTCCTTCCCTACCCCCTGTTGATTTGTCACCACAATAATTCGCTTAAAAACTATCGATAAAACTTTCAGAGCATCCAGGACTCCTTCCAGAAAATAAAATTCATCCCAGGTTTTCACATAATCATTAGGGTAATGAAGATTGATTACCCCGTCACGGTCAAGAAACAGCGTCCATGTTTTATCAATTGGAAGTTGGTTTAGCTTCATCCAAACAGTTTTTTAAAATCTACCTGTGCCTTTGCATAATCTTCCGGAATGCCGATATCAATAAAATAGTTGTCAAATATCTTACCAGTAATACAATTCTCATTGACATATTTCTCCAACACATCTTTTTCGAAAGAAAATTTTTCTACTTCAATGCCATCAAGCATTTTCTTGTGAAAAAAATAAACCCCACCGTTTATCAATCCCTCATCTATCGGTTTTTTTTCTTCAAATTTTACAATTCGTTCATCTTTCATCTGAACTGTTCCGTACCTATCGAAGTTCTTCATGAGTTTTAGAGCAAGTGAAATATCAGCTGATGTTTCAGAATGAACCTTCTCTATCGATTGCAAATCAATATCAAAAAATGTATCGCCATTTAATACATATGCAAAATCATTAATTAATTGAAATGCCTTTTTGATTCCTCCCCCCGTGCCAAGCGGTTCTTCTTCCCTACTGTAAATAATTTCAACATCTAAATATTTGTCTCCGAAGTACGCTTCAATTATTTGTGACTTATACCCAACGGAGAGAATTGCTTTGCTTATTTGTTGTTGCGTGAGATAAAGAAAAACATAATGTAGAAATGGTTTGCTGTTAATCATTGCCATTGGCTTAGG
>CAIYOV010000048.1 GCA_903927935.1 uncultured Bacteroidota bacterium
AGTTTTACCGTTTGAGTCGAATTACCATTTCGTATTTTTAAAATATACAAACCATTAGGCAAGAAGGAAAAATCTTGCTTGTTGATTTGTTTGCCTGTCCAAACTATTTGTCCCAAGGTGTTTACCAACTCGCAATTTTCAACCGGTTCAGCGGTTTTAATAAATAAATTACTGGTAAATGGATTAGGGTATATTTCTAAATCTTTTTGATTTGTCAGGTTATTTATTCCTGTAAGTGAACAAACCTTTAAAAGGTCGCTAACAGTTGTATTGAACCAGCAATTTGACAATTTTACGTTTGTCAAAAATTCAGTTATTCCCTGTTGCATTTCTAATGCCGTAGGCATAGGATTGCTACTGGTATCAATCCAAGCGGTAACCTTGTCCCAATTTGTAGATCCAAAATAACCGGCATAATGAGGGTATTGAATTAGCTTCCATTGTTTTTTCCAGGTCCAAAAAGCACTGCCGCTAACTTTGTATAATGGATCATTTAATAATCTACGTGTACTGTCTAGAGTGGTTAAATCATTTTCACCCCATTCGCCACACCATAAAGGCACATTAAAGGTATTAGACCAATTTGTATATACATTAAGGCTGGATGCAAGTTGTGCTGCAGGAATTAACCAGGTGTAGAAATGAAAATGGAAGCATACATTTGGGTCAGGCAAAGAGGAAAAGATGCTGAAGTCCTTAGAGTAATCGTTCCCTTCCAGTTGTATCATATGATTGGCGTCTACTGAGCGAATACTGTCAATAATATCAGTATATAAATTAAGCAAGTCAGCACCATTAGGCACATTGGGCTCACCTAGTAAATCGTAACCCGCAATAATTCCGCGATTTTTATACCTGCCCGCAATTGCTTTCCATAGTTGAACAGTCCTGTCTTTTTTTAGGGGAGATTGCCACAAAGATATTGAATCAGGGTCTTCACAGAAAAAACCGGCAGCCTGTGCACCGGGAGCCGAATGCATATCAATTACAGCATAAACATTATAGTCTTCGCACCATTGTAAAATACTGTCTAATAATTCCCAGCCACCGGGTTTATAAACGTATGGCAGCGAATCGTCTTCGAGTATTGTATGATTCATATTTACACGAACTACATTGTAACACTCTTCGGAGATTTTTTTAAGATCTGCCCGTGTGATATAATTTTTGTAAACAGAATCTCTAAACGCGTTTGTAGCCGCAACGCCAATAACGCTTTGCATTTTTGCTCTAATGGTCGATTCTGACTGAAATCCCCCTCCCCAAATCCAACTTTCCCACAACAACCATCCGCCAAGATTCACACCATCCAGCCTAATAACATTGTTTTGACCATCCAGAATTTGCTGACCGTTCCGGTGCACAAATGTTGAATTATTCCAAACTGCCTGAGCATTAAGTTTATTAGTTGAGATAATAAAAGCCATTAAGATAATCAGATTTCTTGTCAGCTTTGCAAATTGTCTTTCATTTAAAATTTTCATCATTGTAATTTTTATTTTAAGGTTGCCGGTAACATCCAACTTTGTCTCTCTAGGTCAGAGAAATCCATGCCCCTTCAACTGTTTTTGCGCCATAAACATAAAAAAAAGCCCCGCTCATGCGGGGCTTCCTTTTATTAAATCATCCAATCAAATCTTCACCATTACCCAATGCTTAAAACTTGTCACTCCTGTTTTAATCTCAAACTCCACTTCAAGCGGATGGTATCCTGCTAACTCTACCTTTCCCTTATACAATCCCACCACCAAACTGGCAAAATAGGCCTTGCCGTTCTCATCAGTTGTTGCGTTCAATGCTATTCCTTCCTTGGCTTGTATTATTACAGCAACTCCCTGCAGCGGCAAATTCGTAACATCCTCTTTCACATCCAGTCTCAATCCGGCTGCTCCCGGTGGTGTTATCAAATCCATAATTCTCTCCCACACAAATTTATTCCGCTTGGCTTCCTCTTTCTTAAAAATATAAACCCCGTCCTCGCAAATCCCCATCGCGGTATCATAAATAGCGTTGTTTGCGCTTATCTTATCTTCTGTTCCCACGGTGCTGTTTTCCTGGCTGCTTTTAAACTGCAAAATCTGCGGGGCAAGTCCGCTTTCTTCTGTCCCAAAATCGTTTTCAAAAGTGGCCGGCATATTATCGTTAGCTAACAGGTCAGCCGAGTTATCATGTATAAACTGCTTCGCGTGTATCATTATAGCTATCAGCTTCTCCCAATTCTTGTTCGCAGCTTGCTCATAATCATTATAGCCGGCTTGTTGCATCCTTATCCTTAAAGTATCCTTATCTTTATAACCATCTTTCATATACAGTTTAAGAGCCTGCAACTTATCTATGCACCGTTCCTGCCGGGTTATCAAATCAAGCAGCAGCAATTCATGCGTAGCATCCCGTTGCTCTTCATCGGGTAGTTTGGCAGCCGCTATAATGGCCGCTTCAAATCCTGTGGCAAAGGCAGCATTATACTTCGGTTTAAAAGCACTGAACCTGCCAATTTCATCTACTAAGTTTAACTGTAATACTCCGCAAGCTTCGTAAAGCTCGTCTTGTCCGCATTTGTAATTATTGTCCATGTTTTTTTGGTTTTGTTTCTCCAAAAAACAAAAACAGGCTTTTTTTGTAAAAGGACTTTCCTCAATTCAAAAAGTGCCAAAATTCACTTTTTTCAAACCTTCCAGCCTCAGGGGCTCAGTAAATTCCGTTATTTGCTCAAAAAAATCATAAAATACCTCATTTTCGCCTTCTTATAGCCAATTCGCGTCTATGTATATTTAACTCGCGTTAACAAATAACCAGTTCGCGCATTTAAATAATCCATTCGCGTTAACAAATAACTCATTCGCGTATTCAAATATTCTATTCGCGCCTTGCCATAACTCATTCGCGCCTTCACGTAATCGCATCGCCTTTTTAAATATTCAATTTTCGTCCTCCCATAACTCATTCGCGGTTTCCCTTAACTGTCTCTTCTTAGTACGTAACTCCTTCAGGTATTGGGTTAATCTCAATAGGCTTCCTTCGCAACAACACATCCCTTTCTTCAGGCTTTTCTCCGCGCATAAAAAGTAAAGGGCGCGGTAGTATCAAAACTCACCGGGCTTTCTATATTCGTTAGTCAATAATATTCCCCCGCAGGTCAATCACCTGCCCTGGTTTAAATTTCTTTATTTAAAACCTAACAACATGACCACAAAAATCAGAACCACACTTATCACCGCATTTTTCTTTTTCGCGCTGATTAATGGCGTGCAGGCTCAGGAGCAATACGAGTATGCTATTATTGACTATACGCCCTGGTATAATAAAATAGAAGTGTCGATAAACGGAGTGGAGTATAAAAAGATAATGGTTCCTAAAGAAAAAGTAAAAAGCAATGCCGATGCCAATGCCGGTTTAGAAGAAATGAACAAAATGATTGCTCAGGGTTGGGAACTGTTCAATACCACTATGACCAACGGGGCAAGCGCCAACATTCAGATTTTTGTTTTCTATCTGCGCAAAAAGAAAATTTAAAAACTCACATGCACCCTTACCCCCGGTGCCGTAGAAGCGTAGTTGGGGTTATTAAGCATAACGGGTTGCCAGCTTAAGTGAATATCGTCCTTCATGTTCCACTCAAACAGGTGGGCATCAACAGTGGCATCTACAATGTTCAGTATATACCATACCCCCGTGCAGATAGCCGAAATGTCTAAGTTCTTTTTAAAATAATCGCGGTACGATTTTAAAGTAGCTGCATCACTCACTCCCCGGTACGAAGCATAAATATCAGGAACCGTTGCTACCTGCGCGCGGTAAGCATTGCGGTAGCCAATAAAATTCGAAGCCGTGTAATAACAGGCATAGCCAAGTCCGCCAAGCCCCGCATATACAATCGGAATTTTCCAATACTTTTTATTGTAAGCCTGCCCAAGTCCCGGTAAAGCCAGTGAGAACAATGCCCCGTAAAGCGGACTGTGCCTTCTTAATTTCTTAGCCGCCAGCGAAGAATCGTCAGTAGAATAGTTGGCAATATTCCAGTAAAACTTGCGGTTGCCCTTACTATGCACGTGCGGACGTTTTACTTTGAGCGAATCGCCCGCAGGTATTTCGGTAGGATAAGAAGCCGTAGTATCCATACCCACAGCAAGTTTATTGGCATTGGCCTGCTGGTTAAATTTTTGAGAAGCTGAATCCTGAGCCGAAACATCTTGTGCTGAAACAATCTGCGTAGAAACAAGAAACAAGAAACAGGAAACAAGAGACAAGAGCAAATTTTTGCCTGTTGCTATTTGCTTACTGCTTACTGTCATTTGCCTGCTCACTTTTCGGTTATCGCTTCTACCAATCGGTCTAAATCATCGTTGTTGTAAAACTTGATGAGGATTTCGCCTTTACCATCGTTCGAACGGTTAATCAGAACTTTCGTGCTGAGGGCAGTGGTCAACTGGTCCTGCATTTTTTTGATGGTAAACGGAATAGCCGTTGCTTTATTGGCAGCCGAACTATTTTTCTTGGGCTTGCTTTCTAAGGTGCGCACCAGTTCTTCGGTTTGGCGAACGCTCATGCCTTTATGAACCACCTCTTTATAGGCACTCAACAGCAACAGCGGATTATCAATAGCCAGCAAAGCTTTGGCATGGCCCATGGTAATCTTTTCATCGCGCAGGCCCGCCTGAATATCGGGCGGCAAACGCAGCAGACGAATAAAGTTGGTAACGCTGCTCCGGTTCTTTCCTAAACGCGTGGCCAGTTCTTCCTGCGTTAAATCGCATTCATCCTGTAAGCGTTTATAGTTAATAGCAATCTCCAGCGGATTCAAATCTTCGCGCTGAATGTTTTCTATCAAAGCAATTTCAATACTCTCCTGGTCGCTGGCAAGCCGCACAAAGGCAGGAACCTCATTTTTACCCGCCAGTTTAGAAGCACGCAATCTTCTTTCACCGGCAATCAGCTGGTATTTGTTGTTCTCAATTTTGCGAACAGTAATAGGTTGAATTACCCCATGCACTTTAATCGAGTCCGCCAAATCATTCAGGCTTTCTTCTTCAAAAGTAGTCCGTGGCTGAAAAGGATTTACCTCAATTTGTTCTAAAGGAATATTCATCACCACCGAACCCTGTTGTTGAGGATTGCCCAGGTTATTGCTGAATTGTTTCTGGTTAGTACGCTCGGTAGTATCATTCGAATCTAATAAGGCACTTAGTCCGCGTCCTAAAACGCTTTTCTTCTTTTCACTCATGTTGTCTGAAATTTTTAGTCGGCTTCGCTCATCTATGACACACCCTGAGCGGAGCCGAAGTGTTAATTCTGCGAAGCAGGGTCTTCTGCTAATAAATTTAATTCTTTGTTATCGTTAGAAATTTTAGTGCCGTCATTCCGTTGCAGCATTTCGCGCACCAGGTTCATGTAATTGATGCTGCCTTTGCTTTCCGCATCATACATAATAGCAGGCTTTCCAAAGCTAGGGGCTTCACCCAAGCGGGTGTTGCGGTGAATGATAGTTTCGTAAACAATGTTTTCGAAATGCCGTTTAATTTCATCCACCACCTGATTCGCCAATCTCAAACGCGGGTCGAACATGGTGAGCAAAATTCCTTCAATCTCTAAGTTTGGATTCAACCGGCTTTGAACAATCTTGATG
>CAIYOV010000049.1 GCA_903927935.1 uncultured Bacteroidota bacterium
AGTAATAAGGTGCTTTTTTCAACTAAACACTGATGTCGCCTAGATTTTATGGTCAAATTGTAACTACTCAGGCCAGCAGCAAACCCAAAAAAGTGCTTTTTAACATTGAAGGGCCGGGATGAAGGGATCACCAGAAAAAGCATTCTTGATGGCGGTGAAAATACTCACCGAATTTTTACGCGCAGTGGAAATATAGCCGCGAATGGAAGCGAACTGTTGCGCACCAGCAAAAGTCCGAAATCCCCCGGAAACTTTCTGCTTCACTTTCACCATGCGGATATCCCGCTCGGCAAGATTATTGTCAAACGGTACAGAAGAATCGTACATGAAGGCCAATGTTCCGACTTTATAATCTCTTAAACGAGCCAGAAGATTATAGGCGGCAGTCTGTTTGGGTTTTCCCCGTTTTTTCGTCCCACCCTCCGGTGTTTTTGCTTCTGTGTAAGGATTTTCTGCCAAGCCCTTTTTTACCAGCCCATCATATTGTTGTTCAAATAAAATGAGTTGTTCGGGGCTTAAAGAGTCTTGTTCAGACGGCAAGTCGGCTAGGGTGTTTTTGATGCTGACCAATAAAGTTGCCATCTCGCCCGCCCAGATTTGTTGGAATTGTTTTTCCAGATAATCCAGCTCCCTTAGGTGATGAGCATTGCAAGCAACGTGTTCGCAACCGTCGTAGCTGAAATAAACTTTCCAATGGTCATGTACCAACTTGCCATGAAAATTTTCTAGAATCCCAGCGGCATCCATCGCTTCTTTACCCCGTTTAGCGTGGACTTCATAATCGGTGAGTCTGTCGGTTGAGGCTGAATGTAACCAGTGCAACTTACCTACGACTCGCAAACCGGTTTCATCAGCATGCAAGATTTTCGCTTGTTGCAGTTGCTCTTTAATTGCAGTTCTGGCAGGTTCAATTTTCTGTTCCAATTGTTTGCCCGCATTAAGAATGAAGGCTTCGGAAGGGGCTTGCCCAAACAAATCCTTAAAAATTTGCGTGGTGCGCTCAACAGGAATGAAATGCCCGGTAGTGAAATAAGTGGCGACTGTTTTAACCCCATCACCATATTGCACGGGCTGGCTGACATTTTCCGGAAAATCGCCTTTATTTTCGGTTTGGCATTGAGGACAGACTTTAAGGGTGGCCTGATGTGCTGTGACAATGATTTTCATTGCAGGGATATCAAAAACCTGCCGCTCTTCCACTTTAGACACAGGAACATCTGCCAAAGAAGCCTCGCAGTTTCCGCAACAGTCTTTGTCATGGATTTCGACCTCATCAGGGTTTTCGACCTGATTCAAAGTGGAGCCTTCATGGCCGGGTTGTCCGCCGTTCGGTTTCTGCCCCTTTTCACGCTGGCTGGCGGTACGATTTTTTTTGTTGTAACCATCGCTTGACGGTGGTTTTGAACTGTTGCTACTATTTTTAGCCGCCTTTGCTTGAAGTTCTTTTATTGCCGCAGCTTGTATTTCTAGCTGTTTGGCCAATGCCTTCACTTGTTCTTCGAATTTGTCAAATAACGCCAAAATAGCCTCTTCGCCTTCAGCGAATGCTTGTTGTATTTCTTCATGGCTAGATATTTGAATATTCATGGGAATGTATTAGACTCGGGAACCGATTTTTTGGCAAGTTTGAATTGGGCTGAGTAGTTACTAAAAATCTTAATAACTCTCAAGGAGCTCATTTTAACTGATTGAAAATACATATAATTTTATGAGCGCAATTACAACACTTTTCCCCGCTTTCTGGG
>CAIYOV010000050.1 GCA_903927935.1 uncultured Bacteroidota bacterium
AGTTTCCAGTTTCCTTCCAGCCACAAAAATTGCTTTACAGAATTTTCTTGTCCCTGCGCAACTATTGTTATTGCTGTAAAAAACAAAAACAGGTATTTCATTATTAAACAGGTTTAAATTGTTCGAAGCCTTGTTTACACGCAAAACAAAAGCGAATAGCACGACATAGTGTAGAGCCAAAAGCCGAACGCAAAGTAGTATCTGTGCTGTGGCAATGCGGACAGCGTACATTGTTGAGTTGTTCTAAAGTAAGTTCATTATCGCTCAAAACAACAGGTGGCGCCAAACCAAATTTTTCGAGCTTAAGTTTTGCTTCCGGTTTCATTCTATTGCTCGTCCACTGCGTTTCAAAATCAACTTTCACTATTACTTCATCAAACCCAAGGTTCATTACTTCCTCGCGAATAGATTTTTTGATTACCTCAATTGCGGGACAACCAACGAAAGTTGGTGTCATGGTAATAGTTAGCAGGTGTTTTCCTGCAGCTGGTAATTGAATAACCGTAATCATCCCCATCTCATCAACAGAAATTACAGGAATTTCTGGGTCTTTCACGTTTTCAAGTGCTGACCAAATTTCTTCAAGTTTCGGGCTTCGGACTTCGGACATATTATTTACCATTCGGCTGTTACTTCATCGCTTCTTACCACTTCACACATTTCATCTAAAAGCGGTTTCAGATATTCTGAATGGAAACCCTTTCTGCCTCCGTAAACTATTTTGCTTTCATCTGTTGCGGGAACTTTTAATCCACTTGCTTCAATAATGGAAGTGACTTTTTCAAGCCAGCGGTTTTTTAATTCCTCTTCTCCGTCAAAAATATTTTCAAAAATCAAATCATTTTCAAGTTCGCTTTTTTCAAAAATTCCGAGCGCAAAATGCCATGTATAATTCAGAGAAGATTGCATGCGTGCTTTACTTTCCTCTGTGCCTTTGCCAAGTTGCTTTACAAAAGTATCGGCATGCATTACGTGATATTTAATTTCACCTTTCACCTTCTTTGCCAATTGTGCTAATTGAAGAAACGAAGATTGCGAGAGCATATCGTATCGAATCAACTCGGCATGGTCAAACAAGAATTGACGAACAATACTGAAATCGTATTCGCCAATTGGTTGCTCTACAAACTGACAGCATTTGAAATTTTTCTCTTCACGTTTAAATGCAAGCGTATTGGCATCTGCTTCACCAAACGTATCGTGAAGTATATTATAAAGTGCTTGCGCATGCCCGATTTTATCCTGCGCCATCGAAGAAAACGCAAGGTCTTCTTCCAACATGGGACCAATGCCCGTCCATTCAGAATTTCTGTGTCCGATGATGAGTGCATCGTCAGCCATTTTAAAAAGCAAGTCTTTTATTGCTTCATTTTTCATAGTGCAACTTTGTTTTTGTTCTGAAATTTTTCAATCCTGTCCCTCACTTTATAAAATGCAGGGTCACGAAAAGTTTTCTCGGGTGTCGTTTCAAAAATATCTTCGTCTTCGGTGTTAAAGGTGTACACATCACTTGTTTTTGCGACCCATAAATTGGTTGTTTTTCCTCTACGCGCATATTGTTCTTTCGCAAGAATCAAAGCCATTTCGGGTGTTGATGCATGAACAATTCCAACATGCACCACTTGCTTTCCCCTCTTCTCCTGATGAAAAACTTCCCATGTAATTAAATGCGAATTGGTGTGTGTGTTGCCATCCGCTAATTTTTTAAAATCAAGGCGATTTACTCTCGGATCTAATGAACTCATATTGTTTTGTTTTATGCTAATGGAATCTGGTATTTTTCTGATGGATTCATCAATGCCTGACGCACCCAACGACCTGCTTCTTCGGCAAATTTTCTTACTGCAATTCTTTCTGCATTGCAGGGGCCGCCACCATTTATTACGCGTTTGAATTCATCCCAGTCAGGGTCGCTGAACTCCCAAATACCATCACTGTTCTTTTTCAGATTCGGGTCAGGAAAGGCAATGTCAAGCTCCCAGATTTTAGGAACATACATATCTAAAAACTGATTTCTCATGTCATCGTTACTTGCCAATTTCACCTTCCACTTCATCAGTTTTTCGCTGTGTGCACTCATTTTATCAGGTGGTCCGAAAAAATGCAATAAAGGACGATACCAGCGATTTATAGCATCCTGCAGAATAGCACGCTGGTGTTTTGTGCCGGTAGCGAGATAAACCACATTGTCGTGTCCCTGTTTTAAATGAAAACTTTCTTCGTAACAAATTCTTTCGAGTGCACGGCAATAAGGTCCATAACTTCCTTTCGAATTGATGGTTTGATTTACAATGGCTGCGCCATCAACCAAAAATCCAATCACCGCAATATCTGCCCAGGTATTTGCCGGATAATTAAAAACGTTGGAGTATTTTGATTTACCGCTCAGCAAATCGTTCATCATTTCTTCGCGTGTTTTACCGAGCGTTTCTGCCGCAGAATAAAGCAACTGCCCGTGACCGATTTCATCCTGTACTTTTGCAATGAGTGCTAACTTTCTTCTGAAATTTGGAGCGCGTGTAATCCATGTTCCTTCTGGCAATGCACCAACAATTTCTGAATGCGCGTGCTGTTCAATCATTCGAATTAACTGCTTACGGTATTCAACAGGCATCCAGTCGCTGGGTTCAATTTTTTCTCCTCGCGCAATTCGTGATTCAAACGCTTCCAATTTATCCGAATCCTCCACCGTGGTGTTCATTCGCTTTGCATCTTCTTCCGATAAGTTTGTGCTTCCGTACATCGTTTATGATTTAAGTCCTTTTAATAATAAGTCAGAAATATCTTCTGCAATTTCTTCTTGCGATAAATTTTCATTGGAACGATACAAATCGTAAGTGGCATTCAGCGCAGAAAAAATTGCGAAAGCAATTAACTTTGAATTCATTTTTTTGAAATCGCCCTTCTTCACTCCTTTATCTATAATGTCCCTAAACTTCATTTCGTATTCAAAACGCATTTTCTTGAATTTGCCCAAATGAGGTTGTCCTAAAAACATCCATTCATTAAAAAACACTTCCGAGGCTTCAGGATTCGATGCTATTACGCCAATATGCGCTTTGATAACTGCTTTCAGTTTACGTTGAAATTTTTCTTCGGTAACAACTGTTTTATCAAATGCTGCGAAAAACTGTTGCGCCATATCAAAGCAAATCTCACGCAGCAAATCATCTTTACTTTTGTAATGGTTGTAAATGCTCGGAGCTTCAATGCCAACTTCTTTAGCCAATTCACGCATGCCTACGGCAGCATAACCGCGTTCGCGGAAAAGTTTTTGGGCCGTCAGTTTTACTTTCTCTTTAGTTGTTTGTGTAATTGCCATAGGTTAACAAGAATCAGCAAAAGAAAGGTTTTCTTTTCAAACTAACAAGTGTTAGTTTTTAGCTCCCTTTTTACCTATAGCCCCTTTCTGATAATTTGTTTTGAAATCTGAAATCTCCTAGTATATTCGCACCAGATTTATTGAGAAAGAGGGGACGAGAGTCCCCTCTCTTATTTTTTGGACATGAACTTTGAAGCAGTAAAGAGCAAAATTGAGGAGTGGTTGAAGCCCATGTTGAACGAGAAGAATCTGTTTCTCGTAGACATCAAATTCCCAATGGGAAGGCAGATTGAAGTGTATGTGGACAGCGATGCAGGAATTCATATTTCGGAGTGTGCCGAGATATCGCGGTTTCTGGAAAAGAATTTAGATGGCAGCGGCTCGGTTCCTGAAAACTATATTCTTGAAGTAAGTAGTCCGGGTATGGAAAATCCGTTACGTGTTCCGCGCCAATACAAGCGCAGAATAGGAAGGGTTTTTGAAGTAACTAAAACAGATGGTACGCAACTGGTGGGAGAGTTGGTTGAAGCAGACGAAAAAAAAATTAAACTTCGCGAAGTAATAGAGGCAAAGAAAAGCAAAACACAAAAAGCAAAAAATAAAGAACAACAGGAACCAAAAGAATACGAACTGAAATTTG
>CAIYOV010000051.1 GCA_903927935.1 uncultured Bacteroidota bacterium
AGTTTTCTGATTTTGATAAAACCGTATACGAATTCAATAAGTGTGTTAGTGAAGCAAAGATTGAAATGCAAAGCTGCCAACCTTTTTGCTTTTTAAGTAATTGGTCAAATACAAGATGCCTCATTCCTCGGCTTGGCAAGCTATTTTGCCCGTTTTCAGGTTGAGTATTTCATTTTTCAGGTAAGAAAATCAAAATTTCAGCTTGAGTATTTCATTTTTCTATAATGGCAAATAAAATTTCGGTACAGCAATTTGGTTTTACTGTAAGGTATTTTATTTCCACTGTACGGTAATTCAGGATTTCAGTACAGTATTTTGATTTTTCTGTAAGAAGATTTAGAAAATCATTACTGAAATTTTGTTTTTCTGTACGGCATTTTCAAATTTCTGTATGGCAATCTGTAATTTCATTAAAGAAAAACTCACTCTGAAATCAGGTAACCCTTTCCTCCAATTGTTAAGCGATATTAAATTTTCGCGCTAGCACAATAACACAAAACCGGATGCGTTTTTAAAAATAAAGAACCTGCAGATGCTGTAAAGCTACATCATCAAAACAACTGCCCTTCAAACATTTTTAGCCGTAATACCTCTTCGGCAAGGTCTCTATATAAATGGTGCATAGCGCACCAACAGGTATTCAATTTTATTTAAAAACAATTAAACATTTAAAGTTATGAAAACTGTAATTATCGCGTTGCTGTTCCGCGTAAGTATCAGCGATTTTAAACTGCTCAACATGATTGAGTATTGTTCATTTATAATAGATAAACTGTTACTGGATGCCGATTTTGGCGATGCAGAATCGTTGGCGCTCATCAACGATTTACAAAGTGCCGCTGATGCTGCTTTTAAAGCCACCAAGGCAGCCGATAGCAAGGCCAGTAACGACATTGAGGTGCGTAACCAGAAAATAAAGCTGCTGAAAAAGGCCTATAAAACACTGGCCGTACATGCCGAGGGCGTTTGCGATGGCGATCTGGATAAAGCCACCGCCACATTTATGCGATTGCGCAAACAAAAAGGCACTGCTAAAGATGCCCTGCAACCTCAAAATGTGCGCGCCAGCGAGGGTAAACTGGATGGCGAAATTGACGGGGTATGTAAATCGTTGGGAGTAGATATTATTTATGTCTGGTTCTACCGCAAAAGCACCGATACCGCGTGGTTAAAGGCTGATGTTTCGCAAACGGCTAAGTACACTTACACCGGTTTAGAGTCGGGCACTAAGTATCATATCCGGGTGCAGTCGAAACACGGCAGTAAATTAAGCGAGCCAAGCGATTTAGCTGAAAGCAGAGCTAAGTAAGTGCGGTTAGCAACCTTACCCTCTAAATAGAAAGACGGGAGGTAATTACCAAAAAAGAAAGCCCCGATTCATTACGATGAACCGGGGTTTCTTAATTCAGGCGCCCTTTAGGGAATTCAGGGATTTTTACTCAGCTACCATCTTTCCTTTACCAATTACCTTATTGCCTTTCACTACTTCATACATGTAAACTCCTGCTGCCAGGGTTTCGCGCTGTATAGTGAAAATGTTGTTGCCGGTAACATCCTTACGGATAAGCTGACCGAGCATATCGAACACCCGCAATTCGTATGAAGCATTATCGCCATCAATTTTAATGGTGGTGAAATCTTTAAACGGATTAGGCATTAAGGTGATAGTGGTCTTTCCGTTTTCGATATCGTTTACAGAAAGAGTATAGTCAATCGTATTCAGCGTAGTATTGGTAACAACACCCGCGTTATAATCGAAGTAGATGTTAGCCGAGTTCGTCAGTTGCGTGCCCTGTGCTAAACCAACATTCGGTGTAATAGCAAAAGTTACATAACCATGGCTTGCCGGTTCGTTGGTGTTGCTGTCCGGTAACATAATAGCACTGAATTTCCAGATGGCTTCTCTGCCGGCAAACTGCATAGTGTAAGGATGGCTTGCACCAATCATGCGGAAAGTTTCCAGGTTCAAATCGTCATCTATCAAATCGCGCACAACCACATTCACTGCATTAGCGTTACCGGTGTTCTGGAAGTTAACGGTGTAGGTCAATTCCTGGTCACCGCTTATTCTTCCTTCTACTCCCTGGCCAATAGGTAATACCAGTTTGTTGTTAGGGTCCCAGCTGGCAGTAGCCTCCTGATGAACGGTATCAACGTTGTTGTTGAAATTGCTTTCGTTGCAACCGGTGGTAGTAACGTTAGCTAACATAAACACATGCTGGCCTACGGTAACTGTAGTAAGTGCATTAAAATCTGCCCAGTAGTGTTCGCAGCTACCCGGCATTAAATTGCTTACGGTCCAGGTAACGGTATGGGTAGAGTTATTAGCCGAAGTTTGAGCCGGTGATGCATAGTTGAACGAAAGAGCAGGGTCGAAGAACAGGTTCACTGTACCGTTAGAAACACTTGCTCCTACATTACAAACTTCAATATCGTACCAGGCAGCATAGCCGGCAGTAACCGTAGTGTGCGGAGTAATATTGATAGCGAGGTCGCAGGCACCCGGTTGAGTGTAAATTCCGAAATCGTTGTGATAGTAGTTTACACCGTTAGTAGTAGTGAGCGTAATTACCTGCGGATAAATACTGCCGCCCTGATAAATGCCTGAGGTAATAGTGATGGTATAAACACCTGCCGGAACAGTTGCACAGTAATGTCCGTTCTGGTCAGTATGCGCGGTGTAAACAGTTCCGTTCGATGCTGTGATATGCACTTCCACATTCGCAATACCCGATTCGCTGTTCAGGTCCTGTGTATGGTTGTTGTTCGCATCGTAGTAAACGGTTCCGCAAATTTCAACCGTGTTGTTTTGAATTCCGAAATCGAAACCGCAGTTGTTTGTTCCGTTGGTAGTAACGGTATACGATGCACAGGTTCCCTGAAGGTTAGGGTTAACTGTTCCTACAGGCATAGTGAACGAATAACCGGTTGGTGCGCAATAGTAAATGGTATATGTACCGGCAGGAACAATCAACATATAATGACCGTTCGAATCGGGATGAGCATACGTTGTGTTTCCGGCAATTACATAACCATTATCCACTGCGTGCTCACCATTATCCTGCACCCCGTTTCCGTTCGCATCGTTAAATATGGTTCCGCAAATGGTATCGTTAGTTCCGCCACAAGGCTGAATAGTAATAACCTGATAGTAAGTATCCTGGCAACTTCCACCGCTGCTGTAAATGGTTAACTGAACAGTCCATGTTCCGGCAGGGAATGTATGCGTAGGATCGAAACTTGATGATGAAGTTCCGTCACCAAAGCTCCAGTATTGGTTAGTATACGAACCGGATGAAGCATTAGTAAAGTGAACGGTGTTGCAGTTTACATATACATACGAATACAAGGCATGGCAGGGGCTGGTTGTAGTGGTAAACGAGTCACAAGCCACAGCCGAACATTGGTTGTTGTCATAAGCAGTTACACAGTAAATGCCGGCCGCTGTAGGGTAAATAGCGTGTGTAGTTGCACCGGTGCTCCAGTAGTAGAAATAAGTAGCAGTGGTGCCACCGCTTGCAGTTGCTTCCAGTCCATGCGCTCCGTTTGAATTGGTAGCGTTATTAATGTGTACGCTGAAACCGGTGCAAGGGTTACTTCCGCTTGCCTGAACACTGTGGCAGCTCGAATCAACACAGTTGCTTCCCGGAATTTCTACATAGTGGCATACAGTGTATAATCCGGAATGATAGTAAGTATGAATAGGGTCGTGGTTGGTAGAGGTGGTTCCATCACCAAAAGTCCAGTAGTCAGATACCGTATTAGAACCGGTTACTCCGTTAAACTGAATACCACCTGTGCTTAAGTACGTCTGAGTAAATGATGCATCCAAGTTGGCACATGGGTTAACACTGACAATCGTTACATTCTGACAAGCCGAATCGCAGAATACAGTGCTGCCGTTAGCATAAATGTAAAGACATACCAGGTATGTTCCGGCAGGTAAGGTTTGCGAAACAATAAAGTTGTCTAAGCCCGAATGTGTTTGAACCAGGTTACCGTTGTTAGAAATGTTCCAGTAGTAGTGAGTAGTTGAATCCACACCGGTTGAGTTACTGTAAGCGTGGATAGCTCCGTTTGCTACATTGGTTTGGAAAGAAGCCACACCGCAGTTAGTTCCGGTACCCGGCACAGTTACGTTTTGGCAAACACTGGCAGTGCAGTTCGAGTTTGGCACTATAATATAGTGGCAAACATTATAAGTAATGGTATTTACACTTACCGGGAAGGTATGCGTAAACCCGGCACTTGAATCGGTAGAAGTAGTGCCATCACCAAAGTTCCAGTAAGCATGAACCGGAACGTTATTGGCGGCAGAATAAAAACTTACCCAGGTAGTATGAACTACATATTGGAAAGCCGCAGTAACGCTGCAGGTGTTAGCTACCGTATCGCAACCAGAGGCGGTGCATCCGTTAGCATCAGCAACAGTTACACAATATACTCCGGGACCTGAAACCAGAATATCGGAAGTAGTTGCACCGGTGCTCCAGTGGTAAGATGAAAATGCAACGCCAGTGGTAGAAACCGCGTGAACACTATAACCTCCGTTTGGATTTACGGTTGTGGTCAGATGAACCGAAGTAGTACAGTTGTTAGTTCCCGGAACTACTACATATTGGCAAACACTGTCCACACAACTGGTACCCGGCACATACACATAATGGCATACATGGTAAGTGGTATTGTTAGCATGTGTAGGGAATGTATGGTTGATATAATGTGTTCCTAAGATTGTATCGTTCACCGTTACACCATCGCCAAACACCCAATAGCTATGAGTGCCCGAAGGATTATTAACCGGATAAAAAGTTACCGTGTTATTATGCACGGCATATTGATAGCCTGCCGAAACGGTGCAAGCCGTAACGCTCACATTCTGGCAGAACGAATCCACACAGCTTTGACCAGGTATGTATACATATAAACATACATGGTAAGTTCCGGGGTTAGCATAAACGTGTGTTACATGCATATCGCTGGCTGTGGTTCCGTCACCAAAATTCCAGTAGTGATGCGCAATAGTATTGGTATCAGCTGCTTCAAATCTTACTGAGTCGTGTCCTAATACACCATATGCCCAGTTGGCAGTTAAAGTAGATGAACAAGGATTAGTGGTAACCACAGTAACGTTTTGGCAAAGAGAATCTATACAACCGGCCTGAGTGGTGTATACATACAGACAAACATGATAAGTACCGTCATGAGCATAATGATGCGTTGGGAAAAAATCACCTGATGCGGTGGTGCCGTCTCCAAAGTTCCAATTATGATGGTGCGATGTATTTACATCGGCTGAAATAAAATGAACGCTGTCGTTGGCAAGGTTTGTTGAAGTCCAGGCAGCTGATACGTTGCATACAGCAGTAACCGTATAGCAGGCAGCTGCTGTGCAGCCGTTAGTGCCGGTTACCGTTACGCAGTAATTACCTCCGGTTGTTACAATTATATCAGCAGTAGTAGCTCCGGTACTCCAAAAATAAGAAGCAATAGCACTGCTTGAATAGGTAACACTTAAATTAGTTCCTCCGTTCGGGTTTAGAGTTGATGTAATTTGTGCATTACCGGTGCAATTAGATGATCCCTGAACGGTTATGCTTTCGCATAAACTATCTACACATGCAATACCCGGCATATATACATAGTGGCACACATGATAAACTATCGTATTGGCATTAGTAGGGAAAGTATGTGTAAAATGAGCCGAAGTATCGCTTACCTGGGCACTTCCATCACCCAAATTCCAGAAGCTGTGAACGCCTGTTGGGTTAGTAGTTTGGTAAACAGTGGCCACGTTTCCTGCAACTGTAGCCTGAAACCCTGCACTTATACCGCAACTGGTTATAGTAACTGTTTTACAGGTTGAATCACAGAATGTATTTGTATTGCCGTACAAATACAGGCAGAATGTATGCGTTCCATATGTTACATTCGAAACGGTAAACCCTGTGTTAGGGTTTGGATTGGTTAAGGGTTGGCCATCTAACCAATATTGATAAAGCGTATTGTTGGTTGTGCCGGTAGAAGTACTTGCAAGTGCAACAGTATTACCGGATACGGTAGATGAAAAGTTTGCATTTGCAAGACCGCAGGCGCTGGAAGTAATAGGCACGTTCTGACAATTATCAGCCTGGCATCCATTAGCATCGGTTACAATTAAACAGGTTTGGTTAGTACCGGGTGTGGTATACTGAACGGTTGTTGTGGCAGTATGTGAGGTAGAAGGTGTTCCGTTTTGGAACGTCCACGAGTAACTCAGTGGCGGGTAGTTTGAACTACCGGTTCCGGTATAAACAACTACACCATTTCCCTGCGCCTGATAAATAAAGGAAGCTTGTACCATGCCGTCACAATTCGAAACCTCATGACAGAAAGTATCAATACAGGTAACAGCGCCCCCGTTAGCGGTACCCACAACATATTCGCAAACGGTAAAGTGACCGGGATGCGAAAACTGGTGAGTTGGGTTAAGAAGGTTGGAAACATTATTTACACTGTCTCCAAAGTTCCAGTAGTGTGCGGTTATTTGCCAGCCGGTGCCGGCTGTTACTGTTGATGAGTCATGAAATTCATGAACATGATTGGGGTTAATAGTGTAACCCCAGTTGGCGTTAATACCGCAGTTGGGCAACTGTGCGTTTGTTATTAATCCGCAACAGGCAAGCATCAACAGCAGCGAAATTTGTTTTAGTGTTTTCATAGTTGATTTTTTTAGTGTATAGAAATGGTTGAGCATTTTTGTTTTAGTATTTGATACGCCAAATGTAGTACAGCGTTGTATTTAATCCAAATTAATGTTGTTTGTTTCTTACGCGCTCAAATCTTCTGGCTGTAGACCTACTTTAGGGGCTAACCAGGCGCGGTAACGTAAAACTTCTCCATCTTCTACAGAGCCTTTAACGGTGGAGGTTACAAATTTCTTTACTTCCTTAAAAAGCTTTTTACCTGCTGATAAATCAGGTGCAGCAATTAAATCGGGTATCAGTTTAAGAATAAAACGCTCCCGTTTAAAGTCATCTGAAGCAAGCTGTTCTTTGAACTGTTTTTTTACCTGTTCAACGCGTTTGATCGAGGTGTCTTCATCGCCCGATTCGTATTGCATAATGCATTCGGCCACCGCAATTTTTGTTTTGAACGATACATCGGTCTTTTTATAGTGGTCGTTTCCATACAGGCGAACTAAGTTGCGCACGGCATCATTTGTTTTGCGCTGAAAGAAGAGCAGGTTGGCTTTGTTCAGCAGAATAAAGAAATCGTAATAGCTGTTCTTCATGCTTTTCATTTCGCGTTCGGCTTCGTCAAGCGCTTTTAATCCGCGCGCTAAGTCTATTTGCGCGTAGTTAATCACGAGGGCGTTGTAGTAAAAGAAAAGATACTTGTTGTACAGCATATTGTTGAAGGCGCTCAATTCTTCGCCCAATGATTCTGCATAATCAAGGCTCTCGGTAAACTTGCGGTTCTTAAAAGTGGCATTGATGATATATATGAGCATCTGGATTTTGGTTTCATGATTCGATTTATCGAACCACTTTTCGTCCAGAAATTTCTTGTAGGTGGTGAGCATGAATTTTTCAAGCTCAATAAAATTGTGGTTCTGAATCAGTATTTGACTGAGTGCACGGAACACGCGTGTTTGAAAAGTCTTACTGTGTTTGATAGAATCATCATCGGCAAATTCTTTAATGGAGGCATCGAGCAGCTTAAGTAGACCCACATCGCGCTTGCCGTAGTTTTGCGAAAGCTTTAACCGGTAAGTAACGGCCGCCAGAACCTGGTCGGCTTCGCGTATTTTATTCAGCTTAATGGCATTTTCTTTTCGCTCCTGAATGTATACCTCCGGGTTAATACCGGTGTGATTGCTCGACAGGGTTACAAAGCTGGCGTAAATAATATCGAGCAATTCAAAGTTCTCAATTTGCTGAGCACGCTTTTCGGCTTTCTTTAAGTAATACAAAGCAATGTCGGGCTGGTTGCGCGAAATAAAAATGTTGTAAAGCGAGAGAAACAGATAAAGGTTGTTCGATTCGTGTTTGCCGAAATGCAGCAGGGTGAGATTATAACCTATATCTTCCTGCAGCCGGTGTTTAAGACGGTAAAAAGAGTTCTTATCTTTTTCGGTATAAAGTTTTTTGAAAACAAAATCTTCGTCATACTTGTCACCGGCTTTGCGGATGTAATCGAAAAGCAGAATATCTTTTCGGGCATCGCTGGCATTGGTGCTGTTGAGCCAGAGTTTGAAGTTTCTGATTTCTTCTTTGTTCATCACCGCAATAATATTGTTGAGTATGTCCATAATAGCTATTTTGAATAAGTAAGAAACAAAGATAAAATATTCGCATAATTGCAACGTAGCACTTACATTAGCAGTCAAAGGAGTATGATGAACAAAATTCTACACAGACTTATTGCCTCTGCAGTTATACTGCTTATAGTTTGCAACCCCGCTAATGCAATTGAACGTGGTGTGGCGGTATCGCTGATAAATTATACCCTCGATTCGGTTGACCTGGGTTATACCATAACAGTTAACGCAAGAGTTAGCAATTACGATTCGCTTCCTTTTGCCGGCATTTTAGATTTTGGTTTGCGCAACAACCATCAAACACTATCCAATACAGGTGTTTTTAATAAGCCTCCATACAGCGGTGCTCAGATTTCGCTGAACCCTTACGAGACCGTTCCGGCTATTTTCAGTATTCATATCGACCCGCAGTATTTTTCACCGGGGCCCGATGTGGTGGTGGTTTGGCCTATTTGTAACAAGCCGTTTATCGACTCGGTGGTTATTGATATTTATGTTCATTCGCCAAGCAGTATAAAAGAGGATAAGCAGGAGTTGTTCGGTTACATTATTTTGAACGACAGAATATTCCTGAAGAATTACACTGCCGAAACAAACTTTAAACAGGTAAGAATATATAACCTGCTGGGCCAGCAGGTTTCGGAACTGCACTCCGAATTTATTACCGAAGTTCCGTTGCCAGCTCTGCCTAAAGGACTATACCTCTGCGAGTTTCTGGCGGCTGATGGCAAGCGCAAAGTGATTCGCTTTTTTCATTGAGAAATAACAAACTAACATTGGCGGAGGGTAAGTGACTTCAGGAATATTGAGTTTTTTCTACATTCGGCATTCAAAATAGTATCAATGAAAAAAGCCACTACCCTTGCTGTCCTCATTTTGTTTTTCTTTTCTTCTTTTTCGCAAACCCCTATTACACTTACCAGCGCAGATATGCCTGTAGCACCATGGTCGCAAAAGATAAGAAAGGATACTTTGCCTTTACCCGTTATTAATTTTGGCAACAAAGGAGCCAATCAGGTATATGACTTTAGTAATTTGTCATGGGTTGTTCAAGATACTATAGAATACCGGGTTCCTACTTCTACACAGTTAAGTAGTGTGCCGGGTTGCGATGATGCTATAACCAATGATGGGATATCATTTTTATTTACTAAAACTACATCAACCGGATCTCCTAAACTTTCTCTATTCGGTTTTGAGGGACCTGTTTCCGGTTCCATTCTTTCTGCGCCTTATCAAACAACTCCGGATATTTATCATTTTCCAACACAATATGGCGGCACTTACTCCGGTAATTATTCTTTAACTAAAACAGTTCCTGGAAGCGCAGTTGGGCAATCTGGTGTTAATCAGGTGCGTTTAACTATTACAGGAAACTATACCGATACAGTCGATGGATATGGTAAAATAATTACACCGGTGGGTGCTTATAAAGGCCTTCGGATAAAGCGTAAGGATTCGCAAACTACTTTGTTGGAATATGAGCTAATTGCGGGTTTCGGTTGGGCAAACGTACCAGGCTATCCTAAAACGGCTAATACAGTTCGTTATACCTATCCGACAAAAGAGGCGAAAGGGAACGTGGTTACCTTCGACTATGATTCAGTAAACAATGTTACTGCAGTAAGTTATTCGCTCATTCTCCCTAATGCACCAATCGCTAAATTCGGCTATGTGATTGGAAGCGGAGGCTCTGTAGCTTTTACCGATTCATCGGATAACTACCCTACCTCGTGGGCTTGGACTTTTGGCGATGGCGGATCTTCTACCCAGCAAAACCCTACGCATGTTTATGTCGCTAACGGCACTTACACCGTTTGCTTAACTGCTACTAATGCCGGGGGCAGCAGCACCCAGGTTTGCAAGCAGGTAGTTATAAGTAATGCAGCAGTAATACCGGTGGCGGCTTTTAGCTGGGCTAACCCAAGCGGTGGCTTAGTAAACTTTACGGACCTGTCTACCAACAACCCAACCTCATGGAGCTGGACTTTTGGCGATGCAGGTGCTTCAGCTCAACAAAGTCCATCGCACGTTTATACAGCTAACGGCATTTACAATGTTTGTTTAACCGCTACCAATATTGCCGGAGGAAATACCCATTGTGCCAATGTTACAGTAACGGGCATTTCTACTGTAAACAATGCTCCTGTGGCTGCCAATGATACTGCGAGTGTTCTGCAGCCAAACGGTTTAATACGAAACGTTGGCACTAACGACATAGACCCTAATGGAGATAATTTCTGTATCACTGCTGTTTACGGCTCTTCGCATTTTACGATAGCGGCTACCGGTAACTGCACCAGTGTGCAATACTCACCAGATTCTACTTTTGCTGGCGCTGACTCCTGCTATTATATTATCTGCGATAACGGGTCACCGGTTAAATGCGATACCGGTAAGTTTGTAGTGAACTCTCTTTACAATGCGGCTTTGTTACCTGTGGCAGGGTTTAGCTGGCACCAAACGGGTGGATGTCAAGCTGGAATATTTGTAAATACATCAACTAATGAAACCGGAACGGTTGGTTGGAATTTTTATTCTATGAATACGCAGCAAAATGACATCAGATCAGGCGATACTGTAAGTTATAATGATGCTTCCGCTGAGGTTAATCAAGTTATTGTAACGCTAACTGTTTCGAACCAATTTGGGACAAATACATTTGTAGATACTGTTACTTTTAATTGTATGGGACTCAACGAACTTTCCCTATCCAACATCCAACTCTACCCCAACCCAAGTAGCAACAATATCACTATTGATATGAGCCGCAATCAGGATGAAATTACGCGCAACTACTCGGCAATTGAAATTTACAACGCATTAGGCGAGAAAGTGAAACTGGTTAGCGAGAAGAACCTTAAAGTGGCCAACATTTCAGTTGCCGACCTTACCGAAGGTATTTATCTGGCAACTCTGGTTGATGCTATAGGAACCCGCAGAACGCTGGGCAGGTTTACTATTAGCCGTTAAATATATTTCCGAAAGGATATAGACACCCGAAGCGCGAACCGCTTCGGGTGTTTGTATTTTAGAAAAACGATGTTTTTGAGGGTTTTGTAGAAAAAACAGGCTTTTGCTATAGAGTGTATCCACTTCGCCTCCAGGCGAAACCTCTCCGCCTGGAAGCGAAATCTTTTCGCCTGGAAGCGAAATCTTTTCGCCTGGAAGCGAAATCTTTTCGCCTGGAAGCGAAATCTTTTCGCCTGCAAGCGAAATCTCTCCGCCTGGAGGCGCAATCTTTTCGTCTGCAAGTGAAAACTCTCCGCCTGGAGGTGCAGTCTTTCCGTCTGCAAACGAAAACTCTCCGCTTGGAGGCAAAAAGTGTAAGAAAGCTAAAGATTAATTGTCGGCTATACTACTCGGGTGCGCAAACAAGGCCTGCATCCTTTTTATTAATCAGGTCGATTGCGCTTTTCGACTGGCCCTCGCAAAAGCGCTCCTGATAATTGCTGGAGGTATCGTGGCAAACCCAACCCAGAGAGGGAGCGGTAAGCGAATCGGTATATTCCAGAAAATACTTTTGCCCCAGCACATCACTGCGGACAATAATGGTGAGGACCGTATCGTTAGTATTTAACTGATGATGCTCGTAACACACCCTGCAAAGGTTGTGGCATTTGTAACATTTTTCACAGGAGCTTATTGTTATAATAAGAGCAGAAAATAAAAAGAGAAAAATATTCTTCATAATTGAATCACGAATATAAAAGAGTTTACAATCCATTAAGAATAAATAAGAACTGCTTTTTCAGCATGCACGCAATAGAACCTTATTACCAGTGGCGCGATTATTACATAGCCAGCGAAGATAAATTGTCTCCTTTCTATAACCGCCTTTACAGCGAGTTTGAGTTTAAGGATAAAATTTACAACTACTACATCCATCCGCAGTGGGATAACTTTGGTTCATCCACCCTGTATTGCAAAGTGCTTTTTGCCGATTACGAAAAGCAATACTGCATTATAGAAATGATAGGCGAGTGGAACGATGCTGTGCATAACGACATTATGGAATTGAAGCGCACCTTAATTGACCCGATGGTGAAACAGGGCATTATCAAGTTCATCATAATAGGAGAGAACGTGCTCAACTTTCATGCATCGGATGAACTGTATTACGAAGAATGGTACGAAGATGTGAAAGACGAAGGTGGCTGGATTGTGTTGCTCAATTTTCGCGAACACATTATTGAAGAAATAACAGCATTCAAATTGCATTACTACCTGCACACCAACCCCGAATTAAACGATGTGCAGTGGCGAAAATTTAAACCAGCCAATCTTCTTTTTTTAATAGAAGATTGGCTCATGCACAGTTTGGGGTAGTTACCGCTTGACATTTACTTCAGTTTGCTTTATATTATGCCAACCTGAATAAATCAAGCACTATGGTAAATGCTTCAACATCTCCGTTTTTACTTTTTCTTTTAGCGCAGGCACATCTGCCAGTGTCATTCCTCGTGTATCAATGGGTTCGCTCCAATGCACTTCAACGGTCCCGGGGTACAGCTGAAGTCCCTCTGGGCTATTCACCTCGAGCATGCCGGTTAAAGTTTGTACGGCAATAGGCACCTGTGCCATTATAGCTACACGAAAGGCTCCGTCTTTAAATTCTTTTAAAGGCTGACCGGTACGGTTGCGCGTTCCTTCGGGATAAATAAAAAGGCTCTCCCCTTTCTTTAACGACTCTGCCATGTACCGGTAAGATTTCTCCCTGCTTTCTTTGTTTTGACGGTCTACTACTATGGCCAGCATTCTTACCATAAATCCGAAGAAAGGAATGTATTTTGTTTCAGCTTTTGCCAGGAACCTGATAGGATGCGGAACAGCAGATGCTCCGGCAAGAATATCTATCTGCGAAAGATGATTGGCAACAAATACATAGGTGGCTTTCGCATCTATTTTTTCTGCGCCAAACACCTTCAGTTTAATCAGCATTATTTTCAGCAGCAACGGAGAAATGATATGGCAGTTAATCCAAACGCATGGCATGGAATATTTCTTGCCACCAACACTGAGCAGAATAGCGTAAACAAGCGTAAGAGGAATAACAATGAGCAGAAACCAGAACGCTCCCCACAATGCCCACACAAAGCCGAAGATTCGTTTTAGAAGATACATGCTATTCCAGTTCGCGTAAGTAAAGTTGAATGGTATTTTCTAAGCCAAGATACAAACAATCGCGCACCAGAGCATGGCCGATAGAAACCTCCAGCAGGTTCGGAATATTTTGCTGAAAGAACTTCAGGTTATCAAGATTCAAATCATGCCCGGCATTAATGCCTATGTTTATTTGGTTGCAGAATTTGGCAGCGGCTGTAAATTCCCGAATGGCTTTTTGTTTATCAGTAAAATAATCGTGCGCATACGGACCGGTATAAAATTCAATCCGGTCAGCACCGGTTTTCTTGGCGGCTTCAATCAGGTTGTTCGAAGGGTCAATAAAAAGTGAAACGCGAATGTTGTTCTTCTTTAACTCTGCAATTACTTCAGTAAGAAAACTCTGTTGCGTGATAGTATCCCAACCATGATCGCTTGTTAACTGACCGGGTGCATCAGGCACTAAAGTGCATTGGTGTGGTTTTACTTCGTTCACCATCTTCAAAAAATCTTCCGATGGGTAACCTTCAATATTGAACTCGGTGGTGACTATATCTTTTAATGCATAAACATCATTTCGGGTAATATGGCGCTCATCCTGTCGCGGGTGAACGGTAATTCCCTGCGCACCATAACGTTCGCAATCTTTTGCAAACTGAATGACATCGGGAATATTAGCACCGCGCGAATTACGCAGAAGAGCAATCTTGTTGATGTTGACGGATAAACGGGTTGAATGCATTTTGTATGGAAGTCCCCTTCAGGGGATTTAGGGGTATAAAAAAACCCACACAGAATATATGACGTTAAGTTACCTTAAGTCAAGTTTTGGGCTTAGCAACATCGCTGTAATTCGCTGTTAACTTGTTTTGTGGACGAAGACCATTCCGATAGCTATCGGGATGATTGCGACCCGCCATTGACGTTACAACTTAAGCCCGGCTTTATAAATATACTAACTAACGCATCGGTCTGTGTGGGCGTATCTTGAGAATTCAAAAAATCTGAATTCGTAAGTATCAAAGAACTAATGTGAAAGTAAAAGTTAAAAGTCAAAAGTCAAAAACTAAAAGTGAATAAATCTGTATTGTTTTAAACTTTTATGCTTTTACCTTTTAACTTTTGTTTTACTCCTTCCAATCGGCTACAAAAATATTCGTCTCTCTGGTTCCTCCGTTGTTGCGGTTACTGCACCAGGCCAGTTTCTTTCCATCGTACGAAAACATTGCAAAAGCATCGAATACTTTATCAAACGTAATCTGTTCCAGATTTGTTCCATCGGTATTAATCGAGTAAATATTAAACGGAATTGACTTCGTTTTATGATTTGTACTGAACAGAACTTTTTTACCGGTCTGGTCAAAGCAGGGTGCCCAGTTGGCTCCGCCAAGAGTGGTCAATTGTCTGCGATTGCTTCCGTCAGCGTTGGCAATAAACAATTCCATTTTCATTGGCGAAACAAGATGCTTCTTCAAATTGTCTTTGTATTCTATTCTTTCAGAGTCAGCATCGAAATGCGAAGCGCGCCAGATAATCTGTGAGCCATCAGGCGAGAAACATGCTCCGCCATCGTAACCTAACTCATTGGTTATTTGCTTTACATTACTGCCGTCTAAGTTCATTGTGTAAAGTTCTAAGTCACCGCTACGATCGCTTGTAAAAATTATTTTATCTCCCTTTGGTGAAACCGTTGCTTCGGCATCGTAGAATTTGTTTTTAGTCAATTGCTTTACAATATTGCCTTTTAAGTCGGCCACAAAAATTTCATACTCACCATAAATAGACCAGAGGTATTTTCCATGCACATGTGGTGGTTCTGCCGGACAGGAATCACCGCTCAGGTGGGTAGAAGCGTAAAGCACTTGTGTATCGCCCGGAAGAAAATAAGCGCAGGTGGTTCTACCTTTACCGGTGCTCTCCATTACGCGCGAGGTATCTGCAACATTCATTAAAAATATCTGATCGCATATTAGGCCATGAGGCTTGTCGGTATGCTGGAAGGAGAGATATTGATCATTAAAACTCCAGTAGGCTTCGGCATTCTCTCCGCCAAAAGTAAGTTGTCTTACATTGCTTAAATGTTTTTCATCGGTAAAATGTACGGCAGAAGAATCAATTGCAGTTGTTGCTTCACTAGTTTTTGCTTTATTGTTACAACTCTGCAACATAGATAGAGCGAGAAACAGAATTGTCACAGTTGTGTAAGGTTTCATAAAAGGATTAGTTCTCATCATTCAAAATATTTTCTTTGTGCCATGCGAAAATCATTATTCTTTTCAATTGTTATACTGACAATTGTCACAGTATTGTCATTTTTTTCATCGTGTAAACAATGCAATCATTCTACAGAAGTTGTAAAGACTGATTCGGTTAGTATTCCTAAACTGGATGCCGTTAATGAAGAGATAAAGAAGGATTCTCTCAATCCGTTTCTTTATTACAAACGTGCACAGCTTTACGAGGCTAACAACGATTTTAAAAGTGCTGCCACCGATATGTTCTTAGCGCTTACCCTTGATTCGCTTCGTCCGGAGTTCTATTTATATGCCGCAGAATTATTCAAGAAAACAGCCGAGCCGCAACGCGGATTAGCTTTAATGCAAAAAGCAATTCGTACCGATTCGATGAACACTGTTTTTTATGTAAAGGCTGCTGAACTCGCCTACATTGATACCACGGTAAAAGGCAATTACAGAATTGCACTGGATTATCTGAATGCGGCTATTGCCAAAGACCCTCAGAATGCGGATATCTATTTTTATAAAGGAACCATTTTTAAAGAGGTAGGCGATACCGGTAAAGCTCTTTCAAGTTTTCAAACGGCTACGGAGTTGAACCCGAAATTCTACAATGCATACATGCAGATTGGTTTGCTGCTGAAGAGCAGAAAGGATAAGAATGCTGAAAAGTATTTTGACAATGCCATTAAGGTAAGCGCGAAACCCGAAGACGCTTTGTATGCGAAAGCAAATTTGCTGAAAGAAGAAGGGGTGCGTTTATACGATGCGAATAAAGATGCACAGGCAACAGAGAAACTTTCAAGTGCGGCTGAACAGTTCAAAAAAGTAATTGAAGTGAATTACAAAAATGTAGAAGCATACATGGGTGCGGGCTTCTGTTACTACCAGATGGATTCACTGGAAGAGGCATATAAATATTACGAAATGGCTACTAAAATTGAACCCACGTATGCCGGTGCGTATTTCAGCAAAGGTTTATGTGCCGAAGATTTAGGAAGAAAGAAAGAAGCCATGGCACTTTACCAAAACTGCCTGAATATTGACCCGAATTTTAAACGGGCTAAGGAGCATTTAAAGAAATTGCAACAAGTACAGTAGGCAACTCTTCTCTTCTCTTTTATATTCGCGCCTCAATAATCAATCAACGCAAATAAATAATCAATGATAAAAATTACTCTCCCCGATGGAAGCGTTCGTGAATACAACGAAGGAACAAGTGCATACGATGTAGCTGCGAGCATTAGTCAAGGTCTGGCTAAGGCTGTGGTGGCTGCCGAAGTAAATAATGAAGTTTGGGATTTAACTCGACCTATCAACAGCGATGCTTCGCTTAAGCTTTTAAAGTTTGAAGACGAAGGCGGTAAGAAAACGTTCTGGCATTCATCAGCACACTTAATGGCAGAGGCAGTTGAAACACTTTTCCCAGGTGTGAAGTTTTGGGTTGGGCCACCGTTGGATAACGGCTACTACTACGATATTGACATGGGCGGACAAACTCTTAGCGAAGCTGATTTGGAGCGCATTGAAAAGCTTATGCTTGAACTGGCTAAGCAAGACAACAAATACGAACGCAGTGAAATGCCGAAGGCAGAAGCCGTAAAATATTTTACCGAGAAAGGCGATGAATACAAACTCGATTTGCTTTCGGGCTTGAATGACGGAGAAATTACGTTCTACAAACAGGGAAATTTTACTGACCTGTGTCGCGGGCCGCATATTCCATCAACCGGTTACATCAAAGCTATAAAGTTGCTGAACATTGCCGGTGCCTATTGGAAGGGCGATTCGAACAATCATCAGCTCACCCGTATTTACGGAATCACTTTCCCTAAACAGGCGCAGCTGGATGCACACCTTGCTATGCTGGAAGAAGCAAAGAAACGCGACCACCGTATTATAGGCAAAGAGTTAGAGATTTTTGCTTTTGATGATGAGGTAGGTCCGGGTCTTCCGTTGTGGTTGCCTAAAGGTGGTGCGCTTATTGAAAAATTAGAAGCACTCGCTAAGAAGAATGAAAACGAACAGGGTTATGTGCGCGTGAAATCTCCGCACATTGCTAAAGAAGCTTTGTATCTGCGCAGCGGTCACTTACCTTACTATGCCGATTCGATGTTTCCACCAATGGAATTAGACGGAGGAAAGTATTACCTGAAGGCGATGAACTGTCCGCATCACCATAAAATATTTTCGGCAACGCCAAAGAGTTACCGCGATATGCCTTTGCGTTTTGCGGAATACGGAACCTGCTACCGGTACGAACAGAGCGGTGAGTTGATGGGCTTGATGCGCGTACGCAGTATGCAGATGAACGATGCGCACATCTATTGCACCAAAGATCAGTTTGAAGAGGAGTTCATGAAGGTGAACGAGCTTTATGTAAAATATTTCAAAATTTTCGGTATTGATAAATACCAGATGCGCTTTAGCAAACACGCACCGGAGAAACTGGGACAGAAGTATATCGACAACGCTCCGCTTTGGATTGAAACCGAGGACATGGTGCGCAGAGTTTTGGTTAAATCGGGTTTACCTTTTATTGAAGTAGCAGATGAAGCGGCTTTCTACGGTCCAAAGATTGATATACAAATCTGGAGTGCGATTGGAAAAGAATTTACCATCGCCACCAATCAGGTTGACTTTGCACAGGCAGAAAGATTTGATTTGAGTTTTGTGAACGAGAAAAACGAAAAGGAACGTCCTATTATTATTCACCGTGCACCGCTTTCTACACACGAGCGGATGATTGGCTTCTTGCTGGAGCATTATGCCGGTAAGTTCCCGGTGTGGTTAGCGCCAGAGCAGGTTGCTGTTCTTCCTATCAGCGATAAATATCTTGATTACGCAAAACAGGTTCGCACAGAATTAAAGAAACACAACATCGAAGTTTCGATTGATGAGCGAGCAGAGAAGATTGGCAAGAAGATTCGCGACACAGAGTTGCGCAGAGTTCCTTATATGCTGGTTGTGGGAGAGAAGGAAGCTGCAGACAATGCTGTAGCAGTTCGTAAGCAAGGGCATGGTGACCAGGGAGTGAAATCACTCGCTGATTTCGTTTCGCAGATTAATCAGGAGATTGCTGAATACAAATAACAGTAAGGTTTAATAATACTTCACCCCCTGCCAGGCAGCGCGTTGTGTACCATTTGGGTCCTGCACTACATGACTTTTCTTATTGAATATCATGGTTGAGCGGTCGGCTGCTGAGTATGGTTTCCATGTTTCTGCACCGGTTCCGTTAGGATTGCCGTAACGCGCAAAGTTTATCCATGCCTGCTGCATTTCGCCTGATAAACGGGCAATGAGTTTTTGGGTTGCAATAACCTTTAAGAACCCTCCCAGCTTGCCTTGTTCATTGCCAAATACAAAAGGGATTTCGAGGCCGTGGAAAGATTTAAGCCCCGAAACGTTCAACGCAAAAGAAGTCCACTCAAACCGGTACATGTAAACAGATGAGTAGGTGCTGCGGCATTCAGCCAAACGTATGGCAGGAACCCTGAAAATGGCATCGGTTAAAATATCGGTAACACCGCTTTTGCGAGGATAATTACTATAGGCAGCCAATACTTTTTCCTTTTCTTCTTTGGTTGTGACTGCATCAAAATACTTTTCCAATTCTTTAGATGTGCGGGGAGCCATTTTTAACCGCTTGCTGGCAAACATGGTAGACTCGTTCATGTTCGTACCAATCATCAGGGCTACTTTGCCGCCTATTTCAGGCTTCATGCACTTAAATATGTCACCAGTAAGAATATCGCCATCGATAGTTGGGGAAAACACTTTTTCATTCGTTTCAGCCACCATATATTTCCTTAAAATTTCCTGTGCTTCTTTCAGGGTGTCAACGGGAACATTTTTGAGCAGTTGTAAACTATCCGGGTTAATGCGCAGAATGCTGCAATATTTGTTTGTTATTTTTTCGCCTATCTCCGGTGACCATAGTATTGCCGGAGGTCCGCTTTCAGAAATTGCTCCTTTAAACAAGCCCTGCGCGACACGGGTTGCCAACAATGTTTGAACGCTGGTGCCACCGGCTGACTCACCAAAAATTGTTACCTGAGCAGGGTCCCCACCAAAGGCGGCAATGTTTTCTTTTACCCATTGCAGGGCGGCAATCTGGTCGCGGATGCCCAGGTTATTTTCGAACTGATGGTTATTGTTTCCGGCATTCTTAAAATAAAGAAAGCCCAAAGGGCCTAAGCGGTAATTTATGGTTACTACTACTACATCACCCTTCTTAGCCAGGTTTGCTCCATAATATAAATCGGAAGAGCCGGAACCTATTTCGAATCCACCACCATGAATCCAGAACATGACCGGACGTTTTTTGCCATCGGCTGCCGGTGACCAGATATTCAGAAGCAAACAATCTTCGCTTTGGGCGCCTTTGGTGCCCAGGTTACTTTCGCTTTGCGGAGCTACGGGGCCAAAAGCCACAGCATCTTTTACACCGGTCCAGTTTTCTACAGGTTGTGGTACACGAAATCGCAGATCACCGGCAGGTGCTTTGGCGTAACGTATGCCGCGCCATACTGCCATATCGTTATCGAAGGTGCCGCGCACTTTGCCCTGTTTGGTCTGTACTATCAGTGAGGAGCTGTCTGACTGATTTGCATTATTATCCTTGTTTGCAGCAAAGCTACTTACTGATGAAAAATTTAACAACAGAAGAATAACGTAGAGGAGATGAGTTCTTAATTTCATAATAACACAGGGGGCAAAAAGCAGGTAATTAAAAAGGAATGGAGGTGTGACGAAAGAAAACAGGATATATTTTAGTGGAACCGATTTATTTTTGAAGGATTTTTTTCGAAAGAAAACACCCGTCTAAGGCTACCTCTTCACTAACCTACGTGTTTAGCATCTGTTTGCTATTTGGCACAAATTGCCTGCACGTTAGACGCTTCGAAAAATTCTGATTTAACTATGGCTTTGTTTATCCGGCTGATTAATATTCCGCTTTCTGCAGATATTTTGTTTTTTATTTTTTCGATTTGAATTAACTCTTTAGCGTTTATACTACCGGTATCTGTTATTTTTTGCAGATGGCCGAGTATTACCTGAAGGTCGTGCCATTTGCCAAGGAGTGCAGGTAAGGCATCTTTCTTTAATGACAGCTTATTCTGTTTGTTTTCGCACAGACTTTTGCGGTTGTAACAAAGTATCTTTAAGCGTTTGCGAAGCTCGTGAACCTGTTCGGTTTGTAAAGCACCTTGATTAATGAGTTTTTTAATCCGGGTTATCTTTTTCTCCAGGTAGCTGGTTATGTCTTTTCTTTTGAGGGCCTTCAGGTAAGGTGCAATTTCATGATGTTTGTTTTTAAGCCGGGCTGCCATTTTTTTATTGGCTATCGAAAAAAATACTTCCTGTTCATCTAACAGATGTGTCCTTAAACCGGTTAAGTAGGCATTGAGCAAATGGGGAGTAACATACTTTTTAAGCATGGCTTCTTCTACCTGAAGTTCTCTTACTTTTCCTGCCTGACAGAAAAGTTGTTTAAACGGCTTAAAGATTTTTTTTCGTTTGAAAGATTTTGAGCTGTCATTTACTACATCAAGCAAAGCGTTCAGCTTTGTTCCAAACCAAGCGCTATACCAAAACAGTGCCAACAAAACAGCTAGTTCGATCAAGTTCGCGGTAGTGTGCACCCCGATCCAAATACCAATGGCTTGTTTCGAGTACACCCAAATAGTGATGATCACTAA
>CAIYOV010000052.1 GCA_903927935.1 uncultured Bacteroidota bacterium
CTGCATTTCTGCAACACGCTTTGTTTGAAAGTAATTTTAAGGTTTACTTCTTCTTGTCGTCCTTCTTTGCATCTGCAGCAGGTGCGGCAGCAGCAGGAGCTCCGGCAGCAGGAGCAGCAGCGGCAGCAGGAGCAGCCACTTCTTCAACCACTGTGCGCGGTATCTGTACTTTCGCAAACGGATTAGATGGAGCATGCAACAAGGTTACACCTGGAAGTTCAATTTCCTTAATTCTCTTAATAGAACCAAGGCCCATATCGGTAACATCAATTACAATTTCTGTTGGTATATCTTTTGGTAATGCTAGTAGGTGCAGCTTTCTGAATGATTGCTCCAGTTTGCCTCCCAAAATAATTCCTTTCGGAGTTCCAGTCAGTTTAAGAGGAATGTACACTTTCACTTTTACGTTGTCTACTAATTCCTGAAAATCAAGATGCATTAAACTATCCTTTACCGGTTCAAACTGTGAATCCTTCACAATTGCTTTGTAAGTTTTTCCATTCAAATTGATTTCTGCCAAACGAAAGTCGGGCGTATAAATCAGTTTACGGAATTCTGAAACCGGAGCATAGAAGTTTAACGTTTCTTTGCCTCCATACAAATTACAAGGAACGTTACCTGCCTTGCGCAGTGCACGCGTAGCCTTCTTCCCTAATTCGGTTCTTGGCGTGCCGTTGATTACTACTGTTTCCATTTTTTAAATTGGATTTTGGTTTATGAAAAAAATCTTTGTTGTGCTTGTTATTTAAACCGACGGTGTAATGAACAGCGAGTTAATACTCTTGTGTTCGTGCGTATTTCTGATTGCCTGTGCAAACAGTTTAGCTACACTCAGTGCCTTTATTTTTTTTGATTCCTGCTTTAGTGGAAGGGTGTCACTTACTATCAATTCTGTAAGCGCACTCTTCTCAATATTTTCATACGCTTTACCTGATAGAACGGCATGGGTACAAAATGCTCTTACACTGTTTGCGCCTTTGTCCATTACCATGCTGGCTGCGTTGCAAAGTGTTCCACCGGTATCAATCATATCATCTACCAGCACCACATCTTTTCCTTCTACGCTTCCAATTAAGGTCATCTCGGCTACTTCATTGGCACGTTTGCGATACTTATCGCAGATAACCATGTCGGCATTGAAATACTGCGCATAAATACGTGCACGTTTTACTGAGCCAACATCGGGGGATGCAAAACACAGATTGCTCCACTTTTGCTTTTTGATGTAAGGCAAAAATATAGCTGAACCATTTAAGTGATCCAGCGGAATATCAAAGAAACCTTGGATCTGCCCCGCGTGCAGGTCCATCGTCATTACTCGGTCTGCACCGGCAGCAGTTAAAAGATTAGCGACCAGTTTAGCAGCAATACCAACCCGTGGCCTGTCTTTTCTGTCCTGACGGGCATAGCCGAAATACGGAATTACTGCTGTGATATAATCTGCCGAAGCGCGTCTGGCAGCGTCTATCATCATCAGCAACTCCAACAGGTTATCTCCCGGAGGATTAGTGCTCTGAATGATAAATACAAATGAGCCCCGAATAGACTCCTTTATTTCAGGCTGAAATTCTCCATCACTAAATTTAAGAACGTCCATTTTACCGAGTGCCTGACCATAGTGGTCTGCAATATCTTCTGCCAAATATTTGGTTGCTGTACCTGTAAAAATTTTTACGTCTGTAGTCAGTAACATCGGTGTCCTTTTTTAAAAGGAGTGCAAAGATAATTTTAGAACTGAAAAATTGAAATGAGGAATTCGGGGGTCCGAATTTTATCTCTTTCTCTTTATAAACATTATTACCGAATAAACTTTGGGGGCTGCAATTGTTATAGCAAGGTTAAGTGTTAAATCGCTTGAAACGGCTTTGACTTCTCTAAATTCCTTAAAGAAAACGGTAGCAGCATCGTCTCCATTCACCTCTTCCCATTTTTTCCATTTCAGTGTATCTAAACAAAAACCTACCCATGATTTCAGTTCCTCTAATTTTATCAGGGCAGAAAGCGAATCCAGGTTCAGATTTGTTTTTGCTACAAAACGACTGTCTTTATCAGCATACGTAATTGGAAAATCATCCAGTTTTATTGAATAGCCGGGCACTTGAAGAAAAGGACTTTGCTTTACCATTGTTCCGTCATATGATTCGAAATTATCTTTCCGACCAAGTTCAAAAACCTTATTCAGACTATTGCAAAAATTCTGTTGTGAATAACCCGTGGGCTGTGCAGGGCAAAAGCAATATGAAAAGAGTAGAAATGCAAAAATAAATCTTTTCATCTGATTAATTGACGTTACAAAAAAAGAAAAGCGGTTCAATTAAATGAACCGCTTAACATTTTTAAAGTTGACCCAGCTGGATTCGAACCAACACACACAGAACCAAAATCTGTAGTCCTGCCATTAGACGATGGGTCAGTGTTTCTTTTTTCAGAAACGGAGCGCAAAAATAAACATCTCGCAAACTTTTGCAACTTCCGGCAAAATTAAACGTGCAGTTACTTCTTCTTTGCTATTGAAATATACTTCAATATGCCCGTCTTTTGGCTTCCATCTATTTTAATACTTTTACGCGCTTCAAAAATTAATATGCAGAAATACAAATTGCTCAATAACATCTTCGGATGGGTTTCTTTCGCTTTTGCTGCCGTGGTTTATGGAATGACCATGGAAAGCACCGGCAGTTTCTGGGACTGCGGTGAGTTCGTTTCCGGTTGCTATAAGTTACAGGTAGTTCACCCACCGGGAGCCCCTTTCTTTTTAATGCTCGGTAGAATTTTTACCCTCTTCTCTGGTGGAAATCCATTGATAGACGGAACCGGAGGTAATGTAGCGGTATCAATAAATTTAATGAGTGCCCTTGCTACTGCCGCTTCGGTCATGTTTACTTACTGGACTGTAACGGCTCTGGCTAAAAAAATTGTTTTTAAAGATGGCAACTATACCACCGGTGGAATAATCACTGTAATAGGTGCTGGTTTAATTGCTGCGGCATCCTGCACTTTCCTCGATTCACTTTGGTTCAGTGCGGTAGAAGGTGAGGTTTATGCGTTATCGCAATTCTTTATGTCACTCATCTTCTGGGCCATTATGAAATGGGATGCTGATGACAGTAAATATGCCGACCACTGGTTAGTGGTAATTGCCTATATGACCGGTCTTTCTATTGGAGTTCACTTGCTAAGCTTATTGGCTCTTCCTGCAATTTCAATGGTATACTATTATAAGAGATTCAAAACAACTTTGGTTGGCTGGGTAGCAGCTGCGGCTATCGGCTTTTTGGTGTTGGGTCTTTATATGAAATTCATTATCTCTTTCACGCAATCATATTTGGCGGGAATGGATTTGTTCTTTGTAAATACACTGAGTTTACCGTTCAACTCAGGTGTAATTTTCGGATTAATATTATTGATAGCAGTGTTGTATGTGGTACTGCGCTTTACGCATAGCGGCAGTGCTACCGATTTCAAAATTGCGATGGGCGTTTCTATTTTCTATGTAATAATCGGCTTGGTTATTTCTGATAGCTGGACGGCCCGTTTTGTGCGTTTGATTTTCCCTGTGTTTGTATATGTGGCAAACCGGTATGGTTATGAATCGAGAAGATTGCTGAACATTGGTGTTCTGGCCATTGCGTTTTCGTATATCGGATACATGAGTTACCTGATGGTACCTATCCGTGCTATTGCGAATCCACCTATCAACATGAACCGCCCTACTGATCCGTTCACTATTAAATCTTATGTTGACCGTGAGCAGTATGGTGACCGTCCTTTATTAAGCGGACCGGATTACACAGTTTCTTCTTACGACATTGAAGATTATGTGAAGACCGGTGAACGCTGGAACAAAGACGAAAAGAAAAAGCAATATGTTTTTGCAGGTTACAAACAGGATTACAAATTCCGCGATGATGTAAAAATGCTTTTCCCCCGCCTTGGTTTTTGGCAGGAAGAAGGCAAGAAATCGGGTTACCGTGCATGGCTGAATCCGGAATATAATGTGGTGGACCGTGCTTCGAAAAACATAGTAAAAACATTTCCGCCTTCAGGACTAAAGCAAGCGAACGAGTATGCCGCCAGTTTAAATAAAGATGGAGGACAGAGCCAGTTCTATGTAAAAGACGCCATCACATTTGGCGATAACATTACCTTCTTCTTCAAGTATCAGATTGGCTACATGTATTTCCGTTATTTTTTCTGGAATTTTGCAGGAAAGCAAAACGACATTCAGGGAACTTACGGCAATGATGACGGCCGCTGGATTTCTGGGATTCCTTTCATTGATAATTCGCATAAATTCTTTACACCGGATTGGCCGCAGGAGAATCTCTCTAAATCGATGAAGGCAAACAAGGCAAAGAATAAGTTTTTCATGATTCCATTTATTCTCGGCTTAATCGGTTTGATATACACGCTGTTTAAAGACGAAAAAACTTTCTGGATTATTCTGGTTCTTTTCGGCACCACCGGTTTCTTACAGATAATTTATCAAAACGAACCACCGATAGAACCCCGTGAACGAGACTACGCCATTGCGTGTTCCTTCCTCACGTTTACCATGTGGATGGGATTTGGTGTAGTCGCACTGGTCGATTATCTGAAAAAGAAATTACCGGAAACTCCCGCAGCTATTGGTGTTGTAATATTATGTGCCAGCGCTCCTTTCTTAATGGGTTCACAGGGATGGGATGACCACACGCGGCACAACCGTTATCCGGCTCGTGATTTTGCGATTGATTATCTCGAATCGTGCGCTCCGAACGCTATCTTGTTTACACAGGGCGATAACGATACTTATCCGCTTTGGTATGCACAGGAAACCGAGGGCGTACGTCCGGATATCCGCATCATCAATCTTTCGTTGCTGGGTGTAGACTGGTATATCGACCAGTTGAATTATAAAACGAACGAAGCCGCTCCGCTTAAATTGAGTTTCAAACCGGAGCAATACGAAGGCAGCAATCGCGATGTGGTTCGTTACAAACAGGATTCGCGCATTCCGGAAGGAACTGCTGTTGAACTGAAACGCGTAATGCAGTTTATTTCGAGCGAAGATGCCCGCGATAAAGTGATGTATCAGAACGGAGAAAGCGAGAATTACCTTCCTGCAAAGAGTTTCTTCTTAGATGTTGACACTAACAAAGTGAAAGCCATGAACATGGTAGCACCGGAAGATTACGATAAGATTGTTCCACGCATGCAATGGAATATTGATAACAGCGCTTTGCTGAAGAACGATTTGCTTACGCTCGACATTGTTGCCAACAACATTATGGATCGCCCGATATATTTCGCGGTTTCTGTGGCACCGGAAGCATACATGGGCCTGGAAAAATATTTCCAGCTGGAAGGTTTGACTTACCGTGTTGTTCCGAAAATAAATGCCAGCAACTCGCCATATAATTCACCGGCCCGCACAGATGTGATGTATACCAACATGATGAAGAAATTCAAGTTTGCCGGCATTGCCGAAAACAAGAATATCTACTTAGATGAAAATACCCTTCGCATGACGGTGAATATCCGTGGTAACTTCGGTCGGTTGGCACAGGCTTTAGCAGAGAAAGGCGAAAAGCAAAAAGCCGAAGATGTGATTGATTATTCTCTCAAAGTTATGCCCGCTGACCGTGTTGAACACTCGGTGTTTGATTATTCATATCCTGAAATTTACTATCAGGCCGATAATAAAGTTAAGGCTCGTGCGCTGCTGAATGAGATGCTCGACAAAGCGAAAGATGAACTGAATTATTACAAAACAGTTTATCAGTTTTCGCTCAATCAGGCACGCGATGCGGGTGATATGGCTTACTTCAACCAATTACAACAAGGTGCATTTATGGAGCGCAGAGAAGTTCGTGAAGAACTCTTTATTATGCAGGAACTTACACTGGCAGCAAAGAAATATGATGATGCCGACTTTAGCGGTAAGGTGGACAAGACCTTCCAGGATTACCGGATGAGTTTTGTGCAGATGCCTAATAAGCAGCCTTAATACAATTAACCACTGAGAAGCACAGAGATATAAAAGAGTTACGCAAAGCTTTTATTTCTCTGTGCTTCTTGTTTTTTAGTATAACTCTGTGTAGTAAACATGAAAGAACCTAAACAACATTTCTGCATTTTCGGGCGACAGCCCATTATTGATGCCTTTAAAGCAGGGAAACGCTTTGATAAGATTCTGTTACTCAAATCGTGGAAGAGCGATGAAGTAACGGAGATTCAAAAGCTTGCTTTGCAAACCGAAACCCCGGTGCAAGGCGTGCCGAAAGAAAAGCTGGAAGCCGTTGCTAAAAAGTATTCGCAGTATCAGTCGTTTAACCACGAAGGGGTTATTGGTTTTCTTTCTATTATCAATTATTACAGTATTGACGATGTATTGCACAGCGTTTATTCAAAAGGCCAAACGCCTTTGTTTATAGTGCTGGACGGCATTACCGATGTAGGAAACTTTGGCGCCATAGCGCGCTCGGCTGAGTGTATGGGTGTGCATGCGGTGATTATACCCGCCCAGGGCTCAGCACAAATAAATACAGAGGCCATGAAAGCCAGTGCCGGTTCGCTTAAACACCTATTAGTGTGCCGCGAAAAGAGCCTACTGACTGCCGTTAACTATTTAAAAACAAACGGCATTCGCATTTACGGAACAGAGATGCGTGAGTCTTCGGAAATAGCGAAGGCAGATTTTACGGTGCCGTGTGCTATTGTAATGGGCTCGGAGGGTCACGGTATTTCGAAAGAAATTCTGAAAGCGTGTGATGAACGCGTGCGCATTCCAATGACGGGTAAAACCGAATCGCTGAATGTTTCGGTAAGCACGGGGATTGTATTGTACGAAGCGATAAAGCAAAGAGAGAAACCCCTCTAAATCTCCCCTAAAGAGGAGACTTAAATACCGAACCCGTAATCTCTTTCCACCAAACATACCCTTAGTTTATACTGAGCATACCATTTTTCTTTACCCAGTCTTTGCGCCTGTAAATGCTCCATGTTCATTTTCCAATGGCGGATGCTTTCTAAGTCTTTCCAGTAGGAGATGGTAATCCCCGTTTCTTCGCGCGCTGACTCAATGCCAAGGTAACCGGGCTGAAGTTGGGCGAGTTCTTTCATGCGCTCCGCCATTTCGGAATAACCGTTGTCGTCTTCTGCTTTTATACTTGTGAAAATTACTGCATAGTAAGGAGGTGGTGGAGTTTGGGCTATCATGTTTTTCATTGATTTTACTCAAAAATAAAGCTTCCAATCTGTTTTAGCCGATTATTCATTACCCCGGATAATTTATATGAATATTCCGCCAACTCGTAGGAACGTTCCTACAACCCATAAGAAGGTTATTATAACCTGTACGAAGGTTCCCACAACCCGTAAGAAGGTTATTATAACTTGTACGAAGATTCCCACAACCCGTAAAAAGGTTATTATAACTTGTAGGAAGGTTCCTACGACACGTAGGGGACGTCCTGCAACTTGAAGGAAAGTTCCCATAAGTTGTAGGATAAGTCCGATAAAATTGCAGGAAACCTTCTTACTCTACCACCAATTTACCCGAAGCTATTTTTTGCAAAGAAGAGGATATGCTGTATAAATACATTCCCTTGCTTATTCCATTTAACTCAACGCGGTTTGTTTTATCGCTGAGTTGCTTTTGCAAAAGGATAGTTTGTTGAGTAAATACCTGAACAGAAAAAATAAGAGCGGTAAAAATTTCTTCATACCGCAAGCTACTTCCTTTTATTCTGAAAGAATCCTCACCTCCGTTCTGCGGTTCTTTTGTTTACCGGCAGCGGTAGCATTATCGGCTGTAGGTTGAGTATCACCATAACCTTTCGCTATTACCCTGTCGGCAGCAATACCTTTCTTTTTTAAATATTCTTTAACCGCAGAGGCGCGCTCTGCCGAAAGTTTAAAGTTAGCCTCTGAGGCACCCACATTATCGGTGTGTCCGGCAATTTCAATTACCAGTGTTTTTTTTAGGTTCATATATTCCACCAGTTCGTTCAGCTCTTTGTTCGACTCAGTACGCAGGGTAGATTTACCGGAATCGAAAAACACATTGTCGAGTGTAAAACTGCGGGGCGGAGTTATAGTAATGGTATATTCAAAAGTATAAGGCCCGGGAGCAACGGGCATATCGAGCAACAGGTCGCTTTCTACAGTAGTGAAGACTTTGTATTTGACCTTATACTTTTGAGCTGGTGGTATAAGCATTTGAAACTTACCCGCTGCATCGGTAGTGCCGTTAAATTCCTTTCCGTCTTTAACAGAAATAAAAGTTATGGACTGGCTTGCCTGAGGTTTGTTTTTATCATCTATCACCTTCACCTTTAATAAGGCCTGTGTAGCGGTGGGTTTAAGTTCCTGTGCCGAAAGTTGAGAGGCAATAATTATAAATGAAAAGAGAAATAATTTCTTCATGGTAATGATTTATACTTTTTGAAATAGAGTTTATAAGATGTCTGACTAACGTAAGACATCAAGTTTAAAACAAACTTCCCCCAACCGTTGGCGGAGTTTTACCCAAATGCTTATACGCTAATTCGGTGGCTTCTCTTCCACGCGGAGTGCGCTTAATAAAACCTTCTTTTATCAGGAAGGGTTCATACACTTCTTCAATGGTTCCGGCTTCTTCATGAACGGCAGTGGCTATTGTAGTAAGCCCAACCGGTCCGCCTTTAAACTTATCGATGATAGCGGAGAGAATACGGTTGTCCATTTCATCTAACCCGAACAAATCCACGTTCAGCGCTTCGAGGGCATACCTCGTAATTTTGAGTGTGATAGTGCCATCGCCTTTTACCTGAGCAAAATCGCGCACCCTGCGTAAAAGCAGGTTGGCTATACGCGGAGTGCCGCGGCTTCTGCGGGCAATTTCAAATGCGGCATCTTCATTTATTTCGGTCTTCAGAATTTTTGCCGAGCGTTTAATAATGTTTTTGAGCACCTCGGCATCATAATACTCCATGCGGCAGGTAATACCAAAGCGCGAGCGCAAAGGAGCCGTAAGCAAACCGGAGCGCGTAGTAGCACCAACAAGGGTGAAAGGATTTAAACTGATTTGCACCGTGCGCGCGTTGGGGCCGGTGTCAATCATAATGTCAATCTTGTAATCTTCCATGGCGCTGTAGAGATATTCTTCTACTACCGGAGATAGGCGATGGATTTCGTCAATGAAGAGAACATCGTTCGTTTCGAGATTGGTGAGCAGGCCCGCGAGGTCACCGGCTTTTTCGAGCACCGGACCTGATGTAACCTTAATATTTACATTCATCTCGTTAGCCACAATATAACTCAACGTAGTTTTACCCAATCCCGGAGGACCGTGCAACAGCACATGGTCGAGCGCCTCGCTGCGTTGTTTAGCTGCTTCGATAAACACAAACAGGTTGTCGACTATCTTGGGCTGACCCATAAAATCGTCAATGGCTTTGGGGCGCAGGGCTTTCTCTACTTCAAGCTCGGCAGAAGAGAGGTCATCTTTATCGGGGTCCAGGTTCGGATTCATATTTTGTATTGAAATACTTTGCGAATGTAAGTAATTGATATTTTCAATTCGGAATGAAAAATAGTTTTGCTTTCTGGCTTTCCATACTCTGGTGTCTGTTCTCTGTTTCTTCGTGTAAGGTTGACCCGTTGCGCATGTGTGAAAGAAACTTTCAGCATCAGCCCATTTCTAAACTTTCGCGCATTGCTTTCGGTTCGTGCTCCGATCAGAATCTGGACCAATCTATTTTATATCAGGTGGTGAATAAGCAACCTGACCTGTTTGTTTACCTGGGTGATAATATTTATGGCGATACGTATGATATGCATGTACTGGAAGTAGAATACGGAAAGCTTTCGTGCAAAAAAGAATTTCAGAATCTGATTACGCATACTAACGTAATAGCTACCTGGGACGATCACGATTACGGACACAACGACTCGGGGAACGATTACGGACCGAAAGCAGAATCGAAACAAATTTTTCTAAAATTTTGGGGAGAAGAAAATAATGCAGCGCGTCAAAGCCACACCGGTGTTTACACTTCGTACTTTTATGGAGATACTTCTAACCTGGTGCAGATTATTCTCCTTGATTTAAGAACATTTCGTTCGCCATTAAAAGAAGATAACAATGGCTATTATGTTCCCGATTATGATTCAGCGGTTACCATGCTTGGTAGCGAACAATGGAATTGGCTGAAGAATGAGTTACAGAAACCTGCAAAAATCAGAATAATAGGAAGCAGCAGCCGGTTCGATACAGAATATGATGGCGATGAGTGCTGGGCAAATTTTCCGTATGAGCTTGAAAAAATGTTTCAAACCATTCGTGATGCGCACGCCAATGGTGTAATGTTCATTAGTGGCGATGTTCACTTTGGTGAGTTATGTAAACGAACAGAACCGAATCTTTATCCGTTGTATGATTGCACTGCAAGTCCATTAGCGCGACATGCAAATGATTCCTGGCCCAATGGTTACCAGTTAGCTGCCTCACCACTCGGTTATAATTTTGGAATGATAGAAATTGACTGGACGCAAAGCGATCCTGAAATCAAGTTTAAGATTTACAACTTAGCCGGCAAAGAAACGGTGAGTCATTCACTTCACTTGAGTGAACTTCATTTCTAACGCAGCTTTCTACGCTTTAATTCTTTCTTAATAAGTGAAAACTCGCGGCTGGTTTGACCAGATACAGAAGTATTTTCCTGTGTTCTGCGTATCAGATAAGGAATCACCTCCTTTACCGGTCCATAAGGCAGGTATTTGGTAGCATTAAATCCAAGTTTGGCAAGATTGAAAGTGATGTTATCGCCCATGCCGTTCAATTGTGAGAAAACAATGCGTTCCGTGTTCCTGTCAATTTTCTTTTTATCAATTTGGTGAATTGCATTCAGATTGCTGTCCTCGCTTTGCGAAGCAATGCACACAAAAACATTCGAAATATTATCGAGGCAAACGTTTACAGATTCGTCAAAATCATGGTCAACTGCTTTTTTGTTTTTATGAATGGGTGAAGGGTAGCCCATTTCGTGAGCACGCTCTCTTTCCTTTTCCATATAAGCACCGCGCACCAGTTTAATTCCAAACAAATAACCTCCGGCTTTTGCTTTCTCAATCTGTGCTTTCAGATAATCCAACCTATCCCACCGGTAAAGCTGAACGGTATTAAACACAATACATTTCGTGCGATTGTATTTTTCCATCATCTCTACCACCATTTCATCCAGCGGATTCTGAATCCAGCTCTCTTCGGCATCTACATACAGAGCCACTTCATTTCGTGCAGCTACTTCACATAGTTTTTCAAAACGTTTTTTTACTCTCAGAAATTCCTTCTTCTCTGCAACAGTTAACTCTTCTCCACTCTGAATTTTCTGAAACAGAGCTAATCTTCCGGAACCTGTCAGTTTGAGACAAAGTCCTTTTACCGATTTGTTCTTACCTGCAAATTCGAGGGCTTCAATATTTTTTGCAATTGTCTTATCAAAATCTTCATCGGTTTCTTTCAACTCTACACCATAATTGAGCAGCACACCCACATTGTATTGCTGTAATTCATGAATTGTTTTTTTACACTCTTCAAAAGTTTCGCCTCCGCAGAAATGGTTATAAACTGTAAAACGGAAAAGCGGTGAAACCGGAAGATGAAGGGAGAGCGCTAAAGTAGCAAGTGAGCTTCCAATATTAACCAGTGAATTGTTTCCCATCAACTGGAACATCACTTTTGCTTTTTGTAAATCGCTGTTGCTTTTATTGGCGTAGGCTGTTTCGGTATCTTCAAAAATATCGGGAGAGATTTTCATACGTTGGAAATTCGAATGCGAAGTTGAAAATTATTTTCAATCTGATGAGTATTGCTATTTTTAAAATTGAAACTCACAGAACCGGAATGAACATTGTATTTCTGATTATTGGATTGGCAGTCGGCTTAGCCCTCGCATTTTTGATTTTAAAAGGCAAAAGCGAAAGTGCATTAAGCACGGCTAACGAAAAAGCGCGGCTGCTTGAAGCAAATACTCTGGAATTAAAGAATGAAATGAAATTGCTGACAGAGAATGCAGAAAGCAAATTGCAGGAGGAAAGAAGAAAATCTGAATCGCTTAATTCATCGTTTGCTTCATCAAAAACCGAAAATGAAAACCTGCGACAAAAATTAGCAGATCAGAAAAATGAGCTGGAACAACTGAATCAGAAATTTGCAAAAGAGTTTGAAAACCTTGCTAACCGGATTTTGGATGAGAAGAGCCAAAAATTCACAGAGCAGAACAAAGCCAACCTGGATATTATCCTGAATCCGCTGAAAGACCGGATTAAAGAATTCGAAGCTAAAGTTGATAAGACTTATAAAGACGAATCGGCAGAACGCATTACGCTTAAAACCGAAATAAAAAATCTTATTGAGCTAAATAAACAGATCAGTGAAGAGGCAAACAACCTTGCAACGGCACTTAAAGGCGACAACAAGCAACAGGGCAACTGGGGCGAAATGGTTTTGGAAAAAATTCTGGAGCGAAGCGGACTAAAGGAGGGCGATGAATACAAAATGGAATTTGCTGCCATCAATTCTGAAAACGAAAGAATACGACCGGATGCTGTAATTTTTCTTCCTGACAACAAGCATGTAATTGTTGATTCAAAGGTTTCGCTGGTTGCTTATACTGCCTGTGTTAATGCTTCAAACGAAGATGAGCGGATGAAATTTCTGAAGGCGCATATTGAATCGCTTCGCAATCATGTGCGGTTACTGAGTGACAAAAATTATCAGACTGCTGTTGGTTTAGAATCACCTGATTTTGTTTTACTGTTTGTTCCTATTGAATCATCGTTCAGTTTGGCTGTGCAGGGCGATGCAGAGTTGTTCAATTATGCATGGGACAGAAAAATTGTAATTGTAAGTCCCTCTACTTTGCTCGCAACGTTAAGAACCATTGCCTCCATTTGGAAACAGGAAAGGCAAACACGAAATGCGATAGAAATTGCAGAAGAAGGAGGAAAGTTGTATGACAAATTCGTTGGCTTTTATGAAGATTTGGTAAAAGTTGGAAAGAAAATGGACGATGCCAAAGGTGATTATTCAGAAGCGATGAAAAAATTATATGACGGCTCAGGAAATTTGGTGAGACGTGCAGAGAAGATGAAAGAACTTGGAGCAAAAACAGCAAAACAGTTGCCTCAAACCATTATTGACAGAGCAAAAGAATAAATGTTTTCACTCATCATATATTTTCTGGTTGCAGCCATCGGTTTTATGATGGGTTATTTGTATAAGAAGTCTTATACAAATGCTCAGTTTTTTGATGTTGATTCTCAAAAACTATTGCGCATATTTTTGATTGTATTTCTTCTGGCTATTGTTTCCACTTTTGCGTTTTCATGGCTTACTATGCATGTGCTTGACAACACTTCTATCCCTGACGAAAGTTCTATGAAATACCAGGACAGAAAATCGATCATGATATTTCTGCTCAATTTATTCTTTCTGGCATTGATGATTATTTCTAACCTATACTCTCAGGCACAGAAAAAGGTTGCCCTGATTCCTTATTTACTTGTATTTAGTTTTTATGTATTGTTTGTGCTGAAAGATGCCTACTACATTTCCGATTACTTTTCGATGTGGCAAAAATCGTTGCAATTACTAAAAGGTGACCTTCCTGATTTCCACAGCACCGCATGGATGAAAAGCACATTTGCTTTTACAGTTACCGCGTTTAATGCTTTAATGATTTGGTGGGGACTTAAAAAGTAGGTAGCGCCACCTGAAAGTACGCAGTTAGATGTTCCAAATCTCCCAACTTTTTTCTGCTTGCAATTGCAGCATTTCCAAGCCGTTTTGCGTTTTTGCTCCATTAAGTCTTCCTCGCTTCAAAAATTCTGTTTCATAGGGATTATAAACCAAGTCAAACAGAAAATCATTTTCTGAGAGTAACTCATAAGGAATTCCGGGAGCTGCATTTATTACC
>CAIYOV010000053.1 GCA_903927935.1 uncultured Bacteroidota bacterium
CAATAGGCAAGCCCTCTGAGCTGTCAATAATTTCATCCAACAGAAAAAGCAAATCGGCATCTTTAAACTTTCTGCGAAGTAGTTGCTTTAGTATACCGTGGTTAATATTCGGATAAAACTTGCGTATATCGAGCTTTAAACAAAACTGCGTGCCTGGTGCATCGCGCAGAGCCGCCTGAACCGCGCGAGCTGCAGCGTGAATGCCTTTGCCTTTAATACAACTGTAAGTGTCATTTGTAAATACCGAAGTGAACACCGGTTCCAACACATTCATTACTGCATGGTGAGTAATACGGTCCGGAAAGTAAGGTAGCCTCGAAATTTCGCGCTCCTTTGGTTCGTAAATAATAAACTTGTTGTAAGGCGAAGTGCGATAGGTTTTTGTTTTCAGCATTTCATGAAGCAACTGAATGTTTGCTTCGCGGTTACGGTTGTGCAACTTTACACCGTGCTGCTCGGCTTTCCCTTTTTGAGCGCGTGCATCTGCCAACCGAAGATTTTCGAGGCTGATTATTTTTTGATATAAGTTGCTTTTCCGTTTCATTACTTTGCTTTCTATGGTCTGTTTCGCTATTGCTACTAAAGCCCAATTCTTTCTAATTTGTTTTTTGCCATGTGGGCAAGGTCTGCGCTGATAATTGTTTTCGCATAGGTGCGAACTGACATTCGTATTCGTGTTATCGTAATTCGTGTTCGTGTTCGAGAAGCTGAAGCCTGAACCACTGAAAGGAACCAGTTCAACAGCGCACAACCTGTATTGTTATCCGATTAAGAAATAATCTTTGTAAAGGTCTGCGAACTGTTTACCGGCATACCTTGCAAGCTCCCGTGTACGGTAGCAAAGGCGCGAACCGACACCCGTAACCGTGAAAACGAAAAACGTGAGCGTGTGCGAGAAGCCGAAGCCCGAAGGTTTTTCTTTTGTAGCTTCTACTTCGAGCCAAGGAAAATATTTGTATTCGTTATAATCATTCCAATTTGGTTGCCAACCGGCATTAAGCGCCTCGGCAATAATGATTAGTTTGTAATGAGCCGTTAAGGCTTTTTGATGTTTCTCCGGCAATTCAGATACAACCGGTAGTAATTCAGGGTTAATAGATAATGCCGCGCAGGCATCTTCAAAAGTTTTGATGTTGCTTTCCATTGTAAAATATTAAAGGGTTAAATAATCGTTGTAAATGCTTTCGAACTGCTTACCTGCATAGTTTGCGAGCTCTCCCGTTTTAAAGCAAAGGCGCGAACCGACAGCCGAATGCGTGTCAACGTAAGCCGTGCCCGCGAGCGAGAAGCAGAAGCCCGATTTCATTTTGAACCACGGATACCATTTGTATTCGCCTCCATCGTTCCAGTTCGGTTTCCATCCCTGGTTAAGAGCGCGTGCAATGATGAAGAGCTTTGCCGCTGCATTAAGTCCTTTCTGATCAGTTGTAGTCGCTTTCGTATACGGCAATGCTTTTTTAGAATCAATACCTAAAACATTGCAGGCATCTTCAAAGGTTTTTACCTGGTCGGTAATTTTTGGAGCGAATGCCGATTTGCCGAAAACATCTTCTAATACCTTTTTTTGTGGTGCGCTTGCTTTTGGGTAAGCGGCTTTTGCTTTTTCAAGTTCTGTTGCCATTGTGATTGGGTTTTAGTTTATAAAAGTGAAATCTGTTTAACTACCGGTTCAAAATTCTTCTTCAAATTTGCTTTTAGCGCGTTGTCAAGTTTGCGCTTTGCCTCCCTTGCTTTTTGTTCCAGGTAAGGGCTTTGGTAATCACGGTAGAGCTTTGCGGCTTTGTCGCATTCTTCCCGTAGCTCCTCAATGCTTTTCTTGCTCCGGCTCATCGTGCAACTTTTAAAGGTTGGTTTAGCTCCTTACTCAACTTAATGTATGATTCGGTGTTTATGGCATGACTTGCGCCCAATGCCATGAGCGAACGCGCGTTGTCGTTTATTCTTTCTTCTAAAGCTTTGTTCTGCTGAATAAGCGAAGTGCGCTCCTGCTCAATACCGCGGTTCATGCGGCTGATGTGGTCCATTTCGTTTTTAATTTGTTCGGTTAAGATATTATTTATACTGGCGTGTTGAATATAGGTTTCGCACGCGGCTGCATGGGCTGCATG
>CAIYOV010000054.1 GCA_903927935.1 uncultured Bacteroidota bacterium
CCGGTTGCAGAGTAATGTCTTCCATACGTATAACATCAAACCTTGAGAAGCGAACCGATGAAGCATTCAGCGCAACGTGATAATTTTCATTTGCACGAATTTGTACGCGTGTAAAAGCAAATTGCAACAAACTATTTCTGCTTAAAAAGAAAATCAGAAACAGTGCTATAACAATTGCAGAATATTTTGCAAATCGTTTTTGAAACATCGAAGTTAAAAAAAAGGACACTTGCAGATTATTTTTTCTGCAAAGCCATCACTTCATTATACTTTGCCAGATTTTTATCTGCTTCTGCCTTATTCCCTTTATTGCGATACGAAACAGAAAGGTTCATATAGGCAGCCGGATAATTGGGATTAAGTTGAATTAATTTTTGTGAGATAGCAATGGCCTCATCAAAATGTCCGCTCAATCCATATGCCACTCCTAAATCTTCAAAATACAATTCTACTTTCGGATTTAGGGCAACTGCTTTGTTAAGATACTCAATTGCCCTGTCGAAGTTGTGCGCCACTTTTCCGAAACCGGTTCCTACCTGGTAGTAGTCAGATGCATCAATTTTTCTAAGTTCTTCGCCTTTGTGCAGCCAATACTCAACAGAGTCGGGCTGATTAAGTTTTGCGTACGTTTGAGCTAACAGATAACGGCACTCCACTTGTTCCGGTTTAACGCCAAATGCTTTCAGTAAATTATCTTTAGCAGGTCCCGGTTGGTTATTTTCGTTGTAAACCACACCCAGGTTAAAATTCGCATCGTAGTATCCGCCAACCCTATAGGCAGATGCTTTTTCATAAATAGGAATAACATCCTGCGGTTTATGTGTGCGTTTGTAAACCGCATTGCCAAGCAGTAACCATGCATTGCTGTGTGTTGGATAAATTCTTATCGCCTCATTCAAGTGGGCAATAGAAGAATCGAGCAATAAATTGCGAATAGAAGAATCGGGTAACATATTGATGGCGTTCAATTGCTCTTCACTCAAACTTCCATTCAGATCTTTAAAAAATGATTTAATCATTCCGCTATCGCGCAACGCAGGAATGTTTGACTCGGCTGCTTTAGTTAAGTCCCCTCCAAGCGATGTCTGAATTTTTGAAGAGTTGGGACTGCGAATAGCATCTCTGCGGAAAAGTGTGAAGCTGTCTTTCCAGTCGTAATTGCGCGAGAATGTTTTTACAGAATACAGAGAGAGCATAATGGTAAACGCAACTAAAATTATGTTGGGTGAAAGTTTGAACCGGTCCTTAGCCTCAATAAAAAGATAAGCTATTAGTATGCAGAAACCGAGTGAGCTCATATAAATGAAGCGCTCGTTCATCAAAACACCCACAGTAAAAAGCACGTTAGATGCTACGGAAAAGGTGATGAAGAAAAACAGAATGCTGAACGCAGCAATAGATTTATTTTTCAAATTCATTAAAGCATAAACAACTAAGCCAATAGTGGAAAGGATGGCCAGCCAAACTAACCCGCTATCGAAACCGAGATATGGAACCTGATTGAAATAATAATCGTGTGTAAGCGGATGCGGTAAAATCATCATCCAGTAATAACGCAGGAAAGTGTAAAGGGTAGTTCCGTAACGAATCGCAAATTCATTGTAAGGAGCGATGAAAGGATTGTTCAAAATTTCAGGCGATTCATCCGTTAAGCCTGCATGTGTGTATAGACTGCGGAGATAAAGAAAAATAGCCACCGGTACAAGATATAGGCCAACAGTAAGCAGGTAATCTTTCAATTTTACATTGGTGAAGAAAAAATAGGTGAGCGGAATAACTGCCAAAAAAGTAATCGCATTTTCTTTCGAAAGCATGGCTATAAAATAGATAAAAACTCCCCAAATGAGGTGGGTGATGTTTTTTGTTTTTGCATATTTTATAGTGGCAAGCAACGCCAGCAGCGAAAAAAACATACACATGATTTCATCCCGTCCTTTTATGTTGGCTACCGCTTCGGTATGAATTGGATGAGCAGCATAAAGCAGTGTAGCGAAAAAACTTAACGATAAATTTCCAATGGGGGATTTAATAGAATACTTCTTAGGGATTATTTGTTCTAATAAATAGTAGAGCAAAATACATGTTAGCGCGAAAAGAAAAATATTAATTCCGTGGCTAAGCATCGGGTTGAGATATGGGTCGGCATCGGTCATGATGATGTTCTTCTCGTCAATAACTTGGCGTTTATCACCACGCATTTTTCTTACAATTTCATATTCTACAGCTAATGAGGTCATACTCAGCGGACGGTAACGTCCACCACTTACCAGCTTTGCACCACGCTCCCCAAAAAATCCTTCAAACATATCATGTGTGAAATGGTCTTTAATCCCTCCGAAACCCTTTTTAGTGAATTTGTTGTCGGTTACCACAATGGTGTCATCTATGGCATACCGATTCCAAAGTGTGTTGGAATAAAGCATACAGGTGAATACAAAAATGAAAACATAAAAAGTCCATCCCGGAAGTTTGATGCCCGGAGTTTGAACCTGAGGCTGCTGAATAGCTGCCGTTTGTTGTTTAACGTTTGTTGTTTGTCGTTTATTCTGCTTTGCCACTGTTCGCTGATTTTGTTGCCAAATAAAGCAAAGAGTTAATGAGTGAGCAACTTCTTATCTAAACCAGCTTAAACCTTTTGCCGGGTAAGGAAACAAGAATGCTGTTCATCTCCATTTCTAAAAGTGTAGCAGCCAGGGAACTTACATTCATTTGTGTTGCATCTGCCAGTTCATCTATTGCAAGCTCAGTTCTTTCATTCAGCAGAGTATAGATTTTCTGTTCCTCATCTGTAAGCGTAAGTGACAATTGCCGTTGCTGCTTTTTGCCTTTCGACTTTTGTTCTTCACTCACCCAATTCATCTCTTTAAGCAAATCATCTGCACCTTCAATCAACTTAGCCTTAAAAGTTTTGATAAGGAAGTTACAACCGGCACTGAACCGGTCGTTTGCTTTTCCGGGAAATGCAAATACGTCCCGGTTATAAGAATTGGCTACGTTGGCGGTAATAACTGCACCGCCTTCAATAGCAGATTCTACCACTACTACCGCATCGCACATACCGGCAACAATTCTGTTTCGGTCAGGAAAATTAGAGGGATGCATCTCTTCAGCAGAACAATATTCTGTCAACAAGCCTCCCTGTCCTACCATTTTTTTCGCCACACCTTTATGTTGTTTCGGATAAATGGTATTCAATCCGTGCCCCAGTACGCCAATAGTTGACAGATTGTTTTCTAGCGAAGCGCTGTGCGCAGCAATATCAATTCCGTAAGCAAGTCCGCTTACAATTAAAATATTCTGTGCCGCTAAATCACCTATCAGTTTTCTGGTCATTTCCTTTCCGTATTCTGTAATTCTTCGCGTACCTACTACCCCTACAATTTTTTCTGCATTCAGATTTGCGTTGCCTTTGTAATAAAGCAGCACCGGTGAATCGCTGCACTCTTTCAAACGGTATGGGTAGTTTTTATCGGTGAAGAAGATGGGCTCAATGTTATACTTCTGTGTAAACTTCAATTCTTCTTCAGCTTGTTTCATTACATCTGCATTTGCAATGCCTTCCGCCCTTTCCTTCCCAATCATTGGAATTTTTTCGAGCTTCCCTTTTGATGTTTTGAAAATATTTTCAGCACTGCCGCAATAGGCAATCAGATTTTTAGCAAGCACACTGCCAACATTCGGTAAAAGCGTCAGAGCGATTTGATATAGTTTTTCGTTGGAGGGGCTATTCGACAAAACGTGCTTATTTTGTTTCTCAAATTTAAAAAAGCAATATTCTTTTTGCGATGAGAAAATTTACACTGTTTCTTTTTTGTATTTATTGCTTATTCCCAAACGTTTATTGCCAACTGTATTCCGATAAATGTCCCGGTAACAATTTTCAGTCAAAGCAAAATCCTCTTTACTGGAATAACAGAAAACAATTTGAAGGCTATTGGCAACAGGATGTCCATTATAAAATGAAGGCAACCCTGAACGATAGCACCGACATTATTACCGGTGAAGAACAATTGAATTACTTCAATAATTCGCCAGACACGCTTTACTATGTTTATTTCAATCTTTACCAAAATGCTTTTCAGCCGGGTTCCTATTTAGATAACCTTGAGAAGAATAATGATGCGCACGTCACATACGGTAAATACGAAAAGAAAAAACTCGGAACACTGATTGATGAAATAAAGAACAAAGACTCAGTTTCTCTTCATACTCAGCTTGACAATACCATTCTGAAAGTTTTTTTGGATGAGCCCATGGCGCCTAATTCATCAAAGATTTTTCAAATTAAATTCAGAACGTTTTACGATGGTGGTTCTACGCGCAGAAGAATGAAGAAATACAAGGCCTGGAGCGCGAATCATTACAACGGCTGTCAATGGTATCCGAAAATTTGTGTGTATGACCGAAAAGCCGGATGGAATACCGACCAGCATTTGAACCGCGAGTTTTATGGCGACTATGGAACCTTTGATGTTGAATTGACTTTTGCCTCCAAATATGTTTTAGAAGCTACAGGTGTGTTACAAAATGAAAGTGAAGTATTGCCGGATTCACTCAAAAAGAAATTAGATATCTATAATTTCAAAGACAAAAAATGGGATTCGGTTCCATCTGTAATTGCGCCTTATAAAAAGGGAGAAACAAAAACATGGAAGTATCATGCAGAAAACGTTCATGATTTTGCTTTTACGGCTGACCCGAGTTATCGTATTCACGATACGATAATTTACCCTGGGCGTGCGAATGGAGAAGGAGTTCGTTGTGTTGCGATTGTTCAGGAACCGCATGCGAGCGGTTGGCAGAATGCTTCAGAGTATCTCGCAAAAATTATTGCCACATTCAGTCGCGACTTTGGAGTATTTGAATATCCGAAAATTGTGATTGCTGATGCAGCCGATGGCATGGAATATCCGATGCTCACGCTTGATGGAGGAAAGGAACCGGACTACCATTACCTCTTGATACACGAAGTAGGTCACAACTGGTTTTACGGAATGGTGGGCAACAACGAAACGTATCGCGCCATGATGGACGAAGGGTTTACGCAATTTCTTACCGCATGGGGATTGGAGAAAATTGATGGCGATACCATGATTGAAACGCCCAATAAAAACTGGTATGTAAAACGATTTGCCGAGCGGGGCAATCCGCGCGAGCGCAGTTGTTATTATAGTTATTTAAGCGATGCCATTATATATAATGATGAACCCATCAACACACACAGCGATGGATTTAACGGTGCGCTTGGGCAGGGTGGCGGCTACCGGCATGTGTATGCCAAAACATCTACCATGCTTTATAATTTGCAATACGTTTTAGGCGATTCGCTTTTTGCTGCGGCTATGAAACATTATGTAGCGCAGTGGAAATTCGCTCATCCTTATCCTGAAGATTTTCGGAACAGTGTTTCGCAGTTCACGCATATTGATTTGAACTGGTTCTTTGACGAGTGGATGGAAACCACTAAGAATATTGATTATAAGATTGGAAGAATTAAAAAAGGGAAAGCTCACAACGAATATGTTATTCGATTAAAACGCAAAGGCAGAATGCAAATGCCGATTGACCTGCGCGTGGTTTCGAATGGAGATTCGGTGTATGATTATACCATTCCGAACACATGGTTTGAAAAGAGCGATGCTAAGAGACAAACGCTTCCTAAATGGTACGGTTGGGATAAGCTGCAGCCAACTTATGATGCCACCGTTATTATTCCTTCGGGAATTAAGAATGTAATTATTGACCCGAGTGAAAGATTGGCTGATATCAATATGTTAGACAATCGCAAGCATGGCAATGTTGAACTGCGTTTTGATTCGCACATTTATCCTCCAGTATCTTCGAAAAAATATCGCTTGTATATGCGCCCCGATTTGTGGTGGAATGTATATGATGGTTTTAAATTCGGGGTAAATGCCAATGGAAATTATATGGGTGTGAAACATGTGTTTTCGCTTACCGTTTGGCTTAACTCTCATCTGGCACAAGGCGGTCAGCGGTTTTATTTTGATAAAGAGATGCAAAAGAAAGCCGGTTACTTTTCTTACCGGTTCGATTATTCGAACGCTATAGACAAAGTGATGAAGAGAACCACTTTTTATTTTCATTCGCAATGGTTAGATGGCTGTGAGATGTATAAAATCGGGTTGACGAAACAGTTTCCGAAAAACTTTTCGGCTGATATAAATGTAAAAGCCTTTACGCGTAATAAAGAGGAGTGGAGAAACTATCTGCTCTACCCAACTGAGTGGGATGCCATCTGGACCAGCAGAAAGAAATTCAACGTATCGGTCAATCTTTCCGCTACGTATGCTTACAGTAAGGAAAAGTTTAACGGGTATATCACCGCGCATTTACGTTCCGGTGCACTTACTTCTTCTTTCGATTATCATTACCTGGAACTCACCAATATTCTGAAAGCAAGTGTTTGGAAACTTGATTTCCGTACACGGGTTTATGGAAGATATGGCACAGGTAAAGATGTGCCGAGCGAAAGCGCTTTATTTTTTGCCGGAGGAAATCCAGAAGAAATGATGGATAGTAAATATTACCGTGCTTCCGGATTTGTTCCGCAAACGTTTGCCAATAAATATGATGTTGACGTTAATCATTTACATTTTGGTGGCGGATTAAACATGCGTGGCTACACCGGTTACATGCTGGCAGAAAAAGATAAGAACGGAATTGTTCTTCCGGCTTACAAAGGCAACTCGGGTTTTGCGGTGAATGCTGAAATAGATTTCAACCGCATAGTGAAAGTGAAGAACCAAAAGCTGAAGGATATTTTTACTCTCAACACTTATTTGTTTGGCGATATGGGTGCCATTGCATATAACAACAGTAACAACGAACAACAACTATCGCATGTGCGCTTTGATGCTGGTGCCGGTTTGGCGCTCACGGTTAAAAAATGGGGACCACTGCAAGGCATCAAGCCGCTTACGTTCCGCTTCGATGTTCCTTTCTTTATCAGCAACGCACCTTACGTAAACCAAAAGCATGTGGCGTTCCGTTGGGTGGTGGGTATTAGCAGAGCGTTTTAAGCAGAGATTATAAGCTGATTATTTTTCTTTTATAAAAATTGGCTTTTCTTATTTCTTAGTTATACATTGCGACTCTTAACACACTAAAAAAAACATCTTATGCTTACAAACCTTTACTCTTCAGTCAGGAAAGCTGTTTCTTTCCTTTTAATGTCTTCTCTTTTCTTTTCTGCTTTCTCACAGGCCCCGCAGAAACTGAATTATCAGGCAATTGTTCGTGATGCATTAGGTAGTCCTATTGTTGGAGGAACCAATGTTACCGTTCGGTTCAATATTCACGATGGTTCGCCTACCGGAACTGTGGTGTTTAATGAAACAAACACTGCTGTAACTAATCAGTTCGGGTTAATTACACAGGTTATTGGCGGAACTTCGAACCTGGGTACTGTAAACTGGTCAAACGGGCCTAAATATTTACAGGTAGAAATTGATATACATGGCGGAAGTAACTTCAGTGATATGGGAACCACCCAGTTACTGAGTGTTCCTTATGCTTTATATGCTGGTAACAGCCCGATCGGAAACACCGGTCCAACAGGACCTCAGGGTGTTCCGGGTAATGTTGGAGCGACTGGTCCTCAAGGAGCAGCGGGAGTTCCCGGAGCAGATGGTCCGCAGGGACCTATGGGTAATACCGGTCCAACCGGAGTACAGGGAGCTGTAGGTCCTATCGGAGCAACAGGGGCAAGCGGTCCGCAGGGGTTACAGGGTATAGCAGGTGTTGACGGCACTGATGGAGTAACCGGTCCGCAAGGTTCGCAAGGCGTTCAGGGAGCTCAGGGCCCAGCAGGAGCTAACGGTGCAACAGGAGATACAGGCCCGCAAGGTCCGGCAGGTGTAGCAGGTCCGGCAGGTCCGCAAGGTCCGGCAGGGGCAAATGGTGCAACCGGTGATATGGGTCCGGCAGGTCCGGCAGGCCCGGCAGGCCCGGCAGGTGCGGCAGGTGCAGTTGGTGCAACCGGTCCGCAAGGTCCGGCAGGTGCAGCAGGTGCTAACGGAGCGACCGGCCCTATGGGACCACAAGGATTGGCAGGTGCTACAGGACCTCAAGGTAGCCAGGGTAACCAGGGTATTCAGGGATTGCCGGGCTTACAAGGGCCACAAGGTGCACAGGGACTACAGGGTCCTCCGGGTAGTGCAGCGTCTCTTGGTTGTGCAGCCATAAATTACCTCGTAAAGTCAAACGGTTCGGCTGGTACGTGCAGCAATGTTTACGATAACGGAACCTACGTTGGTATTGGCACAGTTTCGCCAAGCCAGCCATTAGAAGTTGCAGGAAACATTCTTGCTAACGGTGGTTCAGCTTTAATCGGTGCACATCCAACCTATGGTGCCGGTTATGCGGCTTTTTGGAAAAACGGATATGACTACACAATTTTAACCGATGGCAACAATACGTTTTTCAACGCACCAACTTTACAGGGTTTCCTTTACTTCCGCTCAAACAATAATGAAGTGGGACACATGCACCGCGATGACGCAGTAGTATCACCCGGTTTCATGCCAGGCGATTTGTGGATTTACGGAGTTTATTCATGGTTTGACGGCTATTGGTTAGATACTAAAAACGATTTAGATGCCATTGACCATATGAGCCCGAAGAGTACGGTGGATACAAAAACAGGTAAAAAAGTTCAGGAAATTGATCCTGCTTCTTTGCCTGAAATAATTACCGAAAGAGGACACGGTATAAAAACCAATGACCCGAACGGTGGAGCCATTAATATGTCTTCGGCAGTTGCTCTAGCCTGGGGTGGTGTTCGTCAGCTTCGAGCAGAAACCAAAAGCCGTGATGAAGCACTGGATGCCCGCATTGAGCGTCTCGAAAATCTGGTAAGTCAGTTAACCGGTAAGCAGTTAGGCGATATGCCATTTACGGCCAACTATACTGCTTATAAAGGCATGACTAATTATGTAATTATGGATGCCCGTATTTCACCAAAATCTGTTATTGCTATTAACGGACTGAGTGATTTCAAAATCATCAATCAAAACGAAGGAACATTTACGATTGAGTTTAATACTCCGCCAGCGGAGAATACGAAATTCACTTACTCGTCAAGATTCTAAAACAAACATTTAGTTTCAATCTAAAAAATCCCCTTGCCATGGTGGCAGGGGGATTTTTATTTTATGCAAAGAATCAGCGGGTAAAGCAAATTGTTACATTTAACCTGCTCAAAAAACACTCCGTATGAAAAAACTTCTTCTCTTATTTCTTGCCTTCATCGCACACTGTCTTTTGCCCACTGCCAACTTGTTTTCGCAATCGCCACAACAAATGAATTATCAGGCGGTGGTACGCAACAGCAGCGGAAACCCGGTGGCCAATAACACTCCGGTTAAACTTCGCTTCAGTATTCACGATGGCTCGCCAACCGGCACGGTGGTGTTTAATGAAACGCAAAGCACTACTGCTAATCAGTTCGGTCTGGTGAATGTGCAGATTGGGCAACTGGGTAATCTGGCGGTGGTAAGCTGGGGCTTTGGAGCTAAATATTTACAAGTAGAAACCGACATTAATAACAGCGGAACATTTACCGATATGGGAAACTCGCAACTGCTGAGTGTGCCTTATGCTTTGTATGCAGCTAACAGTAATGCTGGTCCTGCAGGGCCTACCGGTGCGCAGGGTATTCAGGGGCCTACCGGTTTATCGGGTGCTGCGGGTGCCACCGGAGCCACGGGTTTAAACGGACAAAACGGAAACACAGGAGCTACCGGCTTAAACGGAAATACCGGTGATACCGGCCCCATAGGACCAACCGGTGCCGGTGGCGGTGCTACCGGGCCCACCGGGGTAAACGGCAACACGGGCGACACAGGACCTACGGGTGCTAACGGACAAAATGGTGCTGCAGGACCAACCGGTGCTGTGGGTGCTACAGGTGCTACCGGTTTATTGCCTAACGGCACTACAGCCGGCAACACTACTTACTGGAACGGCAC
>CAIYOV010000055.1 GCA_903927935.1 uncultured Bacteroidota bacterium
ATCGGCAGTTTGTCGTAGAGCGCACCGTAATTAGGAAGCAGTGACTCAATGCGGAAAACCTGACCGCGCAGGGCTTTGAGGCTCACCCAAATGGCCGGTTCTAATTCATTGTGCCCCTTGTGGTCGTTATACAGAAACTCACGCTTGACAAAGCATTTTAACGGCGGCAACGATGCCACGATATAGCTCATGTGTTTTTCTCCCGCAGCTTGGCTTCAATGGCTTTGGCATATTGACCAACGTGAGTTTGTGGCTCTGCGTAAATCAAGTTTACTTCATCATCTGTCAGCCCAACCCATTCCCTGCGCGGCGGTGCGATGTAGAGAAATATCCCCGGCGAACTTGCGGTTACCTCTTTCCATACCCCATCTGAAAATTTAGAAAATTTACCTACAGGTTCCTGTTCCGGTTCCGCAAGCGCGGCCCTAAGAATATGCGCGGCCCTTGAATAATTGCGCCCACCGCAATCCAGCGTTTCCAATGCCGCTTTCGCGGCGGCTCTCAGTTTGTCAGTCATCATTCCCCCTTTCTGATTTCTTTCGCCGCCGCCATTAGAATCTGATACGTGCCAGCGGGTGCGTCAATGTTTCTTTCGCACACCTTCGCGCATCGCTCACGCTCGGCGGCTACTCCTGCGGCGTATGCTTTATCGTAAAACTCTCTCAGCACTGTTTCTGTGTCGTTCATCGCATCACCTCCGCACCATACGCTAATATCATTAATATAATAATCAATAACCCACTTACCGCAGCGTCAAAGAATCCCTCGCGGTAGCAATGTTTGCAATGTGGCGTATGAACTTGCCATTGCTGTTTTTTACCGTACACATCTTTCCAGTCAATCATTTAAATATCTTTCGCTCTTTTACGGCTAAAAAAGACACGCTGATACGCTCAAGACAAGACTTGCACTTCCACAACCTCCGTTTGCCGGTTGCTGACCGAACTAATTTAAAACCTGCTTCACGGCGGCACACCTGACAAACGGGGTTGACGGTCATTTGAATGTTACTTTCTTAATGTTATCTACACCTAAAACTTGAACTTCGTAACGACGAATTGTTGCGGCTACATCTGTGTGCGCTACCGGGGTAGGAACAAACTTATTGTTAGCGTCAACAACGTAGATGTTCCTAGACCGCAGGTATGCTATCGCTGCCTCTAGTTTGTCTTTTAACATTTTTATGCACCTCTTTATGATGTTTTGAACATAACCATTTCACTTCAAGTGGTTTTGTATAATCATCGTGATGACCATGAATCCTATAAACGCTACCGCATATTTCGCATGGCTTTTTAATAATTTGCCCTTTTTTTATTGCGTTTTCAAATATTACGTGCGCTGCTCTCCTATCTAAATTATTCATTTTCCATTTTATTTTTGCTTTTCTTCCTGCATTTTTACCTTGAATTGTTTTTTGATAAATATTTCTTGCTTCTATTCGATGAGGAAGCGAATTTCTTTTCCTATCATAGTTTTTGTAATATTCTAAATTTTCTTCTCTATGTTTTTTAACATCCCGCTTACAGCATTCCGAACATTTATTTAAATGTCCATCAGCCATACCGGGATGTTTATAAAAATCAACAATCTGTTTTATTTGATTGCAAGATAGACAACACTTTTGGCCCATGTTTTGCTCTCATCAAAGATTTAGAAGAGCCAAGTGTATCACAAAGGGTAGATACATTAAAAAGGAATGGAATGTCATCTGACATATCCTCAAAATTATTTTTCGGTTGTTGTTTGGGTGTTGGCTTTGCGTCTTGCTTTTCTTCCTTAGTTTTAAAAGCCCATGATTGCCACGGATTACCGTTCTTGTTTTTTTTTGTCCAGCCACTCATCCAAAACTCATTCTCTGCATCACACTTTGAGCAGCAGATCAAAGCAGACCCAGTTACATTCGGATGATTCTCGGACTCTTTCTTTTGATTCTTGAAAGTTGAACCGGTGTTTTTACGAATCTCATAAGCCATTTAACTTCTCCAATAGTTGATCTGCTTCGTTAAGGAACTTGATTACTTCTGTTTCAATTTTCTTAATTTCTTTGTCATCACGATTAAAGCGAATGACTAAAAGCTGCAATTTTTCGGGCAATTCTGGCCTAAAACTGATGAAATCACACCAGTTTCTCTCAGTG
>CAIYOV010000056.1 GCA_903927935.1 uncultured Bacteroidota bacterium
TGCACCGGTCATAGCGGTGATTCATCTTTCACTCGGAGTTATTTTCGGATTTCTTCAACTACCTATTTACTCACTGCCGTTTAATCTCATCATGGTTGTGTTACTGCTCACGTTGAAGTATCGTGCAAGTGCGAACAACCTAGAATTGGTTTGGTATCAGCAGTTCAGTCCCGAAAAAAATCTTTACAAACACCGTAACAACATCGAGCGGTTCAGCAACCAGAGCTACTTTCATATTCATCTGCCTTTTTTTGGCGATTGGTATGTGTCGCAGGGAAACGATGGAACAATAACGCATTTGGGTGATTGGAAAGATGCCTGGGATTTTGTGGTGACGGATGACATGCGGAAAACATTTCGTCTGCCCGGAAATCAATTAAGCGATTTCTATTGTTACAACGCACCGGTGATTGCATCCGCTGCCGGTTACGTTTACAATATTATTGATGAAGTTGATGATAATTTAGTTGGTGAGGTTGATGTGCTGCAAAACTGGGGGAACACCATCATCATTAAGCACAGCGATTTTCTTTATTCAAAGATTTCGCACATCAAGCGCGGAAGCTTTAAAGTAAAAATTGGCGATTACGTTCACCGTGGAGATATGATTGCTAACTGCGGAAACTCCGGTCGCTCACCCGAACCGCATATTCATTTTCAACTACAAAGCACTCCGCATATTGATTCAAAAACACTGAAGTATCCTGTTAGCTATTTCGTAGAGAAGAAAGTTGACGGTTATCGTTTTCATTCGTTTGATTATCCGAGTGAGCGTTCCACCATTTCAGGAATTCAAACAACTCCGCTGTTGCGAAATGCTTTTGTTTTTGTGCCGGGCGAGCAATTTAAGTTTGAAGTGACGGGCATGAATCCAAAGGATTTATCGAAAAAAGAAATCGTGCGATGGGAAGTATTCACCGATGCTTACAACGGCACTTACATTTACTGCCATAACACACAATCAACCGCTTATTTCATAAACAACGAAACGCTGCACTACTTTACAGAATTTGCCGGAGATAGAAAATCATTGCTTTATCAATTCTACATCGGGGCAAGAAAAATTCTCTTAGGCTATTATGACCAGATGGAAGTAGCTGACATTCTTCCCATGAGTGGTTTTTATTCGGGTATCTCTACTTTCATTCAGGACTTTGTGGCTCCGTTTAAAATTTATTTGAAAGGAAGTTATGTGTCAAAATTTGTTAGCGTGGATGATTTGAATTATCCAACCCGGATAATTATTACTTCTTGTGCCAAAGCAAATGCGGCATCAAAAGTTTTAAAAGAAATGAATTTTGAATTTGAAATAACAAAGAACAAAATCAAAACATTCAAAGTGTTGAATGGAAACAAAACGATAATTGCCGAATGTATAGACTGATAATTCTGATTTTTCTCTCCTCATATTTTACTTCTTCCGCGCAAACTGAACTCAATTTCAAATCGGTAGAAGACAGTTCGTATGCTTTGTATTTGAAAAAAGATTGGAAGCAATTAGAGAAATTCGGAGCACAAGCCATTCACAACAAAATTGATTACTTCTACCTGCGTGAAAGAATTGGCATTGCTTACTACGAACAGAAAAAATATCAGTTAGCCGCTCCGCAATTTGAAAAAGCGAAAGCATTTAATTCAAGCGATGAACTCACCCAGGAATATCTTTTCTATTCCTACGCTTTCAACAATCGTTACGATGAAGCACTTCACCTCACTAAACATTTTTCAAAAGACCTCAAGAAGAAAACCGGAACAGAAAAACCGGCCCCCATCAATTTAGTTCAGGCTGATTTTACGGTAAAGATTCCTGAAAATTTAAACATTGCCAACCCCTATTATTTTTTCGGTTTGGGATTAAACCATAGAATTACGCGAGGCTTTTCTTTTTTTCATTCTTATTCATTCAGTCGGCAGAAATACACAAACGGCACCTATGACCAGCACCGGTATTACGTTTCTGCAAACCTTCCTTTGGGGAAAGGGTTTGTTATCAATCCTGCCTTCAGTGTTTTGTTAGACCAGTATATTGACACCTTATTTTTTCCGCCTCCGCCTCCGCCA
>CAIYOV010000057.1 GCA_903927935.1 uncultured Bacteroidota bacterium
GAGTTCCTCCGCTAATGGTTAAATTAATACTTCCGTTAGCTCCACCGTTGCAGGAAACATTTACTGATATATTAGTAAGAACCAGTTGTGCAGGTTGTGCAACAACTGCGCTGGCTGACACCGAACAGTTGTTCGCATCTTTAACCGTAACACTGTAAGTATTTGCAGCGATGCCCGAAATATCCTGAGTAGTTGCTCCGTTGCTCCAAACATAGTCGTAAGCACCGGCTCCTCCACTCACCGTTAAATCAATGCTTCCGTTGGCCGAGGCAAAACAACTTGCATTTACAACAGAAGTTGCCGTGGTAATTTGTGCTGGTCCTATTACAACAGCCGAAGTTGTTGCGGAACAGGCGTTTGCATCATTAACCGTTACAGAGTAATTACCTGCCGGTATATTAATATCGTTTTGAGTAGCCGGCCCGTTGCTCCAGCTAAAAGTATAACCACTGGAACCTCCGGTAACGGTAAGCGCAATACTTCCGGTAGAAGCACCATAACATTTTGCATTAGTTGGGATGGTATTTAAAGTAATTGCTGAGGGCTGAGTGAGAGATGCATTTGCCGAAGTGGTGCAGCCGTTGTTGTCAGACACTATCACCGTATAACTTCCAACCGGCAAACCGGTTCTGTTTTGCACAACAAGTCCACCTCCCCAGTCAAATGAGTAGGGTGAAGTTCCGCCAGTGGCAGTTGTGTTTATTCCACCATCGCTGCCGCCATTGCACGAAACATTCGCAACAACAGTTGAAGCTGAAAGAGTAGCCGGCTGAGTCACGTTTGAAACTAAATTTGCTGAACAACCAACATTATCGGTCACCGTTACAGTGTAACTTCCCGCGGCAAGACCGGTTCTGTTTTGGGTAACAATTCCTCCACCCCAATTATAAGAGTAGGGTGATGTTCCGCCAGTAGTGGTTAAAGTAATGCCACCTGTATTGTCATTATTACAGCTTAGATTATCAATCCATGCATTAATTATTATGCCCGCAGGCTCGCTAACAGAAACACTAGCTGAAGCGGAACAGGAATGGTTATCGGTTACGGTTACCGGATAGCTTCCCTGTGTTAACCCCGAAATATTTTGAGTGGTAAAACCTCCTGCCCAGTTATAAGAATACGGAGCAAAACTTCCGGTTACTGACAGACTAACCGCACCGGTATTGGCGCCAAAACAAGTTGCATTGGTAACAGTTGGGGCAATAAGAATGGGAGTAGGTTGATTTACTGAAACAGATATTGAAGATGTGCATGTGTAATTATCTGTTATAGTTACTCCATAACTACCAGCGGTCAAACCGGTTCTGTTTTGAGTAACAATACCTCCACCCCAGTTATAAGAATATGGTGATGCTCCATTCGATACGGCTATACTAATTGAACCGGAAGTATCGCCATTACAGCTAACATCAGCAATGGTGGAGTTAATGCTTATAGGAAAAGGTGGTTGTGTGATGGTAACTATTTTGGTAGCTGTGCAGGAATGATTATCGCTGACTGTTACGGTGTAAGTTCCGGCAGCAAGTGAACTGATATCTTCAATAACTGCTGAGTTGCTCCAGACATAGGAGAACGGAGACCATCCGTTAGCTACACTTAAATTAATGGAGCCGGTTGATGCACCATAACATAAATCGTTCATTTGGGTGTTCGTAAGTGTCATTGGTGTATAAGAAGGCACTGTAGCAGAGGCACTGGTGCTGCACCCGTTAGCATCGGTTACCGTTACCGAATAATTACCTCCGATAACATTTGGCCGATCGGCTGTTGTAACACCTGCTCCCCACCAATACGAATAGGCTGGTGTTCCACCGGTAACGGTTGTAGTTACTGAACCGGTTGGTCCACCGATACATGCCTGCGGTAAGGGAAGTGTATTTAAAACTATTTGTAAAGGCTCCGGAACAAAAGCGCTTTGCGTTGCTGTGCAACCTTTAAAATCGGTTACGGTTACTGTATAGGTTCCGGTATTTAATAGGGTTCGGTTTTGAGTAAATACACCACCACCCCAGTTATAATTATAAGGCGATGTTCCTCCGGTTGTTGCTGTGTTGATAGCCCCGTTATTACTTCCAAAGCAGGTAAGCTGAATGGGGGTGAGCGTAACGTTTAATTGGGTTGGCTGAGTTGCGTTTACGATAGCCGCTGCAGTACATCCGGTTGTGGACGTTGCCGTAACTGTATATGAACCTGTGCTAATACCGGTTCTGTTTTGTGTACTTGGTCCGTCACTCCAGAGAAATGAATACGGACCAACGCTGCCAATTACAGAAGTCACATTAATAGTACCGTTCGCGCCTCCAAAACAACTCGGTTTTACAGAGGTAGTATTTATAGACATACCGGCACCGGTTTGACCAACTGTTGCCGATAATGAGGCAGTGCATCCGCTAATGTCAGTTACAGTTACCTGATAAGTTCCTGCTGCGATGGCTGTTCGGTCTTCCGTAGTGGCACCATCACTCCATAAATAGGAATAGCCCGGAATTCCGAATTGCACGGTTAAATCAATAGCCCCGTTAGCACCGCTTCCGCAGGTTACATTAGTTATAGTTTTTGTAAGAACCATTCCGGGTGGCTGAGTAACGTTAGCCGAATCAATTTTATTACATCCTTTCGAGTCAGTAACAGTTACATAATAAACTGCAGCTGTAAGATTGGTGCGGTCTTCGGTATAAACAAAATCGTTCCATTGATAAGTATAGCCAGGGCTACCTCCTGAAACCGTAAGGTCTATTGCTCCAGTATTTCCACCTCCACACGAAATGGCAGTTACACTTGTGAATGTTGTTAAAGTAGTTGGTTCCGAAATATTAACGAAAAGAGAGTTGCTCGCACCTAAATTATCGGTAACAGTTACCCAATAGTTTCCGGCAACTATACCAGTGCGGTCTTCAGTGGTTGGTCCGTCATTCCAACTATATGTATAAGGTGCGGTGCCTGCCGAAGGTGTAACATCAATTACACCGGTGCTTGTGCCGTAACAGTTAACGTTGATGTGGGTTTCGCTGATGGTTACAGTTGCCTGTGTTGCAAATGGCAACACAAACAACAATAAAACAACGATTCCGGGTAACTTTTTTTTCATGCCGGTTCCTTTAAAATGGTGCTAAAAGGCTTCCTTAATTCCTGCTAACACACCAATTTATACGACAACAAAGTTGGGTTTGTTGCAGGATTCATACATGCCTGGTCAGATACAAGACAATCATTCCCTTGTTTTTACGGATTATTGGAACCAAATTTGGCTTTTACAATAAACATCATGCGGAGATTCTTCTTTTTTATCGCATTCTCTTTTACCGCTTTCTCTTTATACGCTCAATGTCTCGCAACCTATCAGGACATCAACAACTTTGTCTATGTGTTCGATGCCGGTGAGTCAAAATATATTGAGAATCTGCCGCTACGTTCTTTCAAAATCGGCCGGAACAATGTAATGGCTTACGTTGGGCAAAACGGACGATTAAAGGTTTACTATAAAGGCAAAGTTTTTCCGGTAAACGATAATACACCCGCTTACTACATGACCGACAACTGGATGGTGTATCAGAATTTCAACCTGATAAAAGTTTTATACGGCAATGAATTTAAAGCGCTTGAATCGTTTTTTCGCGTTGACCAGGACTCGCTTTATTACAGCGACAGTATTATTGCATGGAGCAATGTGATGAATGAAGTGAATGTTTTTTACAATGGTGAGACACAACTTCTGGAGCGCACAGAAATTCACCGTGCCAAAATTGGAGATAATGTTTTTGCATATATGGACCGGAACAATACGTTCAAGGTTTTTTACCACGGACAGGTGC
>CAIYOV010000058.1 GCA_903927935.1 uncultured Bacteroidota bacterium
GAAATGAAATGGAAAATTATGAATTAACAAAAGCTCACCGTGCAATTCAGAATTTTGCAATTAACGAATTATCCAATTGGTATATTCGCCGTAACAGAAGAAGATTCTGGAAAGGTGAAATGAGTGAAGACAAAAAAGCCGCTTTCGAAACATTGCATGAATGTTTGAATGTGGTGGCGCAGTTAATGTCACCTATCTCTCCATTCTTCAGTGACTGGCTTTACAGGAATCTGAATGAAGAAAAATCTTCCGTACATCTTTCTTATCTCGTGAAAGCAAAAGAGAACTTAATTGATAAGGATTTGGAAGAAAGAATGGAACTGGCGCAGAAAATATGTTCGCTGATTCTATCACTTCGCAAAAAAGAGAAAATAAAAGTTCGTCAGCCGCTTTCAAAAATTCTGATTCCGGTATTGAACGAAAGAATGCAACAGCAACTTTCGAAAGTGGAAAGCTATATTTTGAGTGAAGTGAACGTAAAAGCAATTGAATATATCAGCGATGCAAGTAATGTGGTGAAGAAAAAAATCAAACTCAATTTTAAAGAGTTGGGCAAACGTGCGGGCACAAAAATGAAAGCCATTCAAAATGCATTAACCGGATTTACTACAGACGATATTTCGAAAATTGAACACGAACAGAAATATAATTTGCAATTGGATGGAGAAGTTTTTGAATTGCTGATTGCCGATGTGGAAATTCAAACAGAAGATATTCCGGGTTGGTTGGTAGCCAGCGAAGGCGGATTGACAGTTGCGCTTGATGTTACAATCACCGATGAATTGAAACACGAAGGCAACGCACGCGAGTTTGTAAACAAAGTGCAGAATCTACGCAAGGACAAAAATTTCCAGGTGCTAGATCGAATCAAAGTATCTGTAGTAAGAAATGAATTGCTTGAAAAAACATTGGCTTCCTTCAAAGATTACATTGCGAATGAAATTCTTGCCAAGGAAATTTTACTAGTCGATTCGCTGAATGAATTTGATGAGGTGGAACTGAACGAAGAAATTTTGAAAGTAAAAGTAGAACTGAACTAAATGAAAGCATATAAAGCATTCCTTGTAGTAATTGTCATTCTTATAATCGACCAACTCACAAAATTCTGGGTGAAAACCCACATGTTTTTGGGAGAAGAAATTTCTGTAACATCATGGTTCAGTCTGCACTTTACCGAGAATCCGGGAATGGCTTTCGGCATGGTATTACCAGGTGTTTGGGGTAAATTATTTCTCAGTGGTTTTCGCTTGGTTGCAGTAGGAGGGGGAACTTATTTTATTTTCTACTTGATTAAGCAAAAAGCTCATTGGGGATTTATCACTGCATCCAGTATGATTCTTGCAGGAGCTATCGGCAATATGATTGATGGAAGTATTTACGGAGTAATTTTTTCTGATAGCTATATGGGTGTTGCGCGGCTTTTTCCACAACATGGCTATTCTGGATATATGCAGGGTTTAGTGGTTGACATGATATATGTAAAAATTTTCAACTTTCACTGGGGTGGTCAACAGTACGAATTCTTTCCTTTTATTTTCAACATAGCAGATTCGGCAATTACTATTGGTGTTTTTCTGATTCTTATTTTTCAGAAAGTATTTTTCAAGGAAGAAGTAAAGACAGAAACACTAACTGCGGCTACTGAAGAAAATCAAAATTCTGCAAACGTTTGAATTATTGTTTTTAGATTTTTGCTATTGCGTTCTTCGTTCATCAATTTCGAAAAATCTTTCAATAGATAAGTTTTTGGTAGAACAAACATTTCTTTCGCCACCGGTTCCTTAGTTATACTAACTTTTACCTTTGATTCTTTCTTGTTTACCTTGTTGTTTACTTCTGTTTCTAAAATCTGATTTTTAAACGAACCATCGGCTTCGTTCCAGTTTCCAAGCAATCTTAAAAACGGAATCAGAGCATTAACAGGAGCCGTAGATTCGCCAACCCAAACAGTAGCTTTTCGCAAATCAGTTTCACCCGTATATTTTGCCATTGAAATTCCACCATCTGCTTTTGCTTTGTCAGAAATCTTGAAACTGAATCCAGGGTTTAAAGCAAATCCTTCTTTCAGGGTATTTCTGTCGTAATAACTCAACAGCGAATCAAGATGATATTTGATAATTACTTTTTTGTCGCGTGCAGAGATTGTAAATAACTCACGTGATTGCAGATTAATTACAAACCGGTCGTACTTGGGATTGCCGTTTTCATTTTGTTTCACATAAGCATCGTTGCCTTTAATTTTTATTTCACACAATACTGTTGTGCTTTTTTCATTGGTATAAAACACATTTAACGTTCCTTCGAAAGAAGTTTGTGCAAGAAGAGAAAAAGAAAAGAGAATCAGTAATAGGAAAGAAAAACACTTCGTCATAACAGGAGATTGAAAATTTTATTTCCGAAAATATAAACTGCCACAACGGTTGCAACAATAGCCGTAAGCAAAACAGCACCGGCCGCAATATCTTTTATTTTCCCAGATTTTTCGTTGAACTCCGGTGAAACTAAATCAACCAAGGCTTCAATGGCAGTGTTCATCATCTCGGCACTTATAACAGAGCCTATGCAGAGTGCAATAACACTCCACTCAATAGCGGTTAATCCGAGAAAAATTCCGGCAATGGTTACTACAACAATAGCCAATGCATGTATGCGCATGTTCTGCTGACCTTTAAGAACCAGAAACATTCCTTTGAGGGCGTAGCCGAAGCTATTGAGTAGTTTTTTCATAAAATGGTTTCAATAGCGTTTTTTAGAAGCGTATCATCAAAGCTGAAGGTCGTAAAACCTGTAAATTTTTCAGATTCTTTTAATGCGATTTCTAAATTAAATTCTTCCTGTTTCATCGAAAATGCAATTCCTTGATTCATCAATTCCTCTGCAATATAAACCTGTTCGGTTTGTCCGGGGGTAGGAATAAAAATTGCCCTCTTGCCAAGCTTTGCTAAATCCATCACCGTGCTATAACCGGGGCGGGCAAGAATAATTTCGCTTTGTTCGATGGTCTCATTTAGATCTTCTGTGGTCAGGCAATTGGCAACAATAAAGCGGTTGTCTTTTTTGTAATACTTGCTCATTGCTTCTGGTTTGCCACAAACCAAAATTGTTTGCAGTTTACTATGCTTTAATTGTTGATTGAGCAGATAATCCAAGTGGCTACGTTGGGGCTCGGGACCAGAACAAATAGCACACAAATCGTACTTTTTAGGCAAAACCTTTTTCTCGAACCTCGATAGATAACCGATATGGCGGATCTTTAAGCCGCTTTTATTTTTGGTTAATAACGAAACGACTGAATCTTCAGGTGCGGGAATCCAGCACTCCGAAAATTTGTTGATGTATTCATGATTTTTTTGATTGACCTGTTTTTGCACCCATTTCCATAGCGGAGGCATCTGAATGTTTAACTGATGAGAAATGAAAATGGATTTCACTTTAGTACTATAACAGCCATACCTGTTATCAGAAATCACTAAATTAATATGATTTTGCTCCACAATTTTTTCTACCTGCAATTGTTCTTTCGCAATTATTCTCAAAAAACCGGGCACTTGAGACAGCATTTTCAAAACCATTCCATCTCCATCAGGATAAATTGGGTCGTAGCCGTCAATTTCGAAACAGCGAACAGTTAAAAAGAATTCCTTTTTAAGAAGTTCATAGGCCCGTCCACTGGTGGCAATAAACACAACGCAATTTCGCTTTTGTAATTCCTTAATAAGCGGAATACAGCGTGTAGCATGACCTAATCCCCAATCTAGGACTGCAACTAAAATTCGTTTCGGAGGTTCCAACCGTATAATTATTTTTGCGTGCGAACGTTGTAATAATATGCAAAAGAAAACTAAAAATATCAGGTGGATTTTGATGATTCTTTTCACCGGAATTATACTGGCAAGTTCGCTCCCTTCCTGCAAGGCAAACAAGTGCGATTGTCCAGAATTTGGCGGACACAGGTTAAAGCATTAAATATTTTTCATTTCTCTCTTGACAAAAGGTGCGCCTTGTATTAAATTACTATCAACTTAAGCATCTGATATGAAACCCCTGCATCATTTAACTCCCGGAGAGAAAGC
>CAIYOV010000059.1 GCA_903927935.1 uncultured Bacteroidota bacterium
CCCATTGTGTGCGAAGTGAAGTCATAATTTTTTCGTTTACTTTTTGTGCTTCAGTCAATACCTCTTCCTCAAAAAGTATTTTGCCTTGGTTCATACTATTGATGTAGTTCACGTTGTTTGAAAGATTCCACCTTCTTGAACTGCCATTAAATGAATGTGCCGAAGGTCCTAGCCCCAGATATTTTTCACCAAACCAATAACTGGAATTATGAATGGCGTATTTGCCATTACGCGCAAAATTTGAAATTTCATACTGCTCATAACCCCGGAAATTCATTTCGTTCATCAACATTTTGAATTGACGTGCTGATTGTTCTTCGTCTACGGGCTTTGATTGTCCTTTCGTTATTCTTCTTTCTAAAGATGTTTTTGATTCAACCGTTAAAGCATAAGAAGAAATGTGCGGAATGTTTAGCGAGAAAGCAGTATCAAGATTCTGTTTCCATTTATCATCGTTCATGGTGGGCGTTCCGTAAATCAAATCGATGGTAATGTTTTCGAACCCTGCATCCTGCACTCTTTTAATTGAAGAGAGTGCCTCACCGGAGTTATGTGCACGATTCATGTATTTCAAATCTTCATCGAAAAACGATTGCACACCAATCGAAAAACGATTTATTCCTAATGTTCCTATTTCTCTAATGCTCTCCATGCTTTTTAAGTCATCCGGATTAGCTTCGATGGTAAATTCCTTAACAGCGCTCAAATCATAAACTGATTGAAGTTTTTCGGTTATCAATTTTAAATCTTCAATACTCAATTGCGAAGGCGTTCCTCCTCCTAAGTAGATTGTTTCTACTTTCTCTCCGGCTAAATATGCTTTGCTTAACTCTATTTCTTTCAGCAATGCCTGAATGAATTTGTCCTTATTGCCGAGTGAAGTACTGAAATAGAAATTGCAATAATGGCATGCCTGCTTACAGAAAGGAATATGAATATAAATACCTGCCATTTTGAAATTGCGAAGTAAGAACTACAAAGTGAAATACAAAATGCACTTTCACGTTATCTTCGTTCAATACTAATGCGATTTACGGCAACCATCTTTTTTTTGTTTCTGCTGAAATTTTCTTTCGGCCAGAATAATTATTCACTACAAATAATCAGTTCTGATAAGCCGAAAGAGTTCTTTGCGAAAAAGTTTTCTTACAAAACTCACTTCAAAGATTCATTGCAGGCGAATATTGAATCGAAAGATTTGTTCTATAGGATTCGTTCGTTTGGCTATCTGGCTTCTTCTATTGACAGCACGGTGAGTGACACTTCACAAACTGTCGTATACATATATGTAGGCGATAAGTTTGAGAACATTGTTTTGAAAAACGGCAACGTTGACCCGATGCTGCTTACAAATGCCGGAATAAAAAGTGCGGTTTTGGGCGGAAAGAAAATTCCGATTGGTGATGCGGAAGTGGTGAAAGCTAAAATCCTTCAGCAATGCGAAAACACCGGCTATCCTTTTGCAAGTGTAAAACTCGACAGCTTTACTGCTTTCCAGAACTCTTACTCAGCAAAAATTTATTTGCAGAAGAATGAACTGATAACTTACGATTCGATTCAGATACTGGGTAAAACAAAAACGAAGAAAGTTTTCCTGCGTAATTATCTCGGCCTGAAAGTTGGCAAACCATACAATGAATTAAACGTCAAAAAGATTCAGCAACGGCTGAATGAATTGCAGTTTGTTGAATCGATTCAACCGCGGACGGTATTATTCCAAAACGGAAAGGCAAAAGTGAATTTGTATTTGAAGGATAAGAAGTCGAGCCAGTTTGATTTTCTGTTGGGATTACTTCCAGGTGCATCAGGGAAAAAACTTTTAATAACAGGCGAAGCGCGCATACATCTTTTCAGTTTATTCGGTATGGGCGAGGAGTTTTATTTAGAATGGAAAAAGCTGCAACCTAAAACCCAACAGTTAGATGTCCGGTTGGTTTATCCTTATCTACTCGGGTTGCCACTTGGCATCAATGCGCAGTTTCAACTTTACAAACGCGATACTTCTTATATTGATATCAATGGCGATTACGGAGTACAATATCAGTTTGTTGGAAGCAATTATCTAAAAGCATCGCTGCGGCAAAAAATTTCCATTATCACGAATGTTGATACAGCTTACATTAAACAAACTCGCTCTCTCCCCAGAAATCTGGACATCAGCACCAACGAATTTGCGCTGGAATATTTTTTACAAAAACTGAATTACCGTTTTAATCCAGTAGATGGGTATGTTTTAAAAGTAAGCGGCTCTGCCGGACTGAAGAAAATAAAACGGAACAACAACATAATCGGGCTATATGATGAAGTAACCGGAAGGAATTTTGATTTCTTATACGACACAGCCCATTTGAAAACATTTCAATTTCGGATAGCCTTAGCATTTGATAAGTATTGGAAACTTGCACCACGGCACACTATCAAAACTTCGTTTGAAGGAAAATATTTTTTCAGTAAGAACATTTATGAAAACGAAAAATACAGATTGGGCGGAGTGAATTCATTGCGCGGCTTTGATGATCAATCTATTTTCACTCCGTATTATGCTATGGCAAATCTTGAATACCGTTTTCTGCTTTCTAAGAATTCATACTTTAGCACATTCTTCAATGCAGCGGTGGTACAGGATGCAAGAGTTGGGAAAGGTCCGGTTGATTTTCCTTTCGGATTTGGGGCGGGAGCAGCCATTGAAACTAAAGTTGGAATTTTTGGAATCACTTATGCAATGGGAAAACAGTTAGACAATAAAATCACTTTCAAATCAGCGAAGATTCATATCGGCTACGTCAATTATTTTTAGTGACAAAGAAATTTCATTCCACTCTTTTTTTATTTCTCTTCAATGTTATCAGCGGATTTTCGCAAACAGATTCAATCTCTGTAAAACATAATGCCGATTCAATTTCAGCAGCGAAGTATTCTTCAGTCGATTCAATTATCACTCTGCGTTATTCGCATTATGCAAACCACAAATCATTTTTAGCAGACGAAAACAAAGTTGTGATGAATGATATTCAGCAGTTCAACCCATCCAAACGAAACGGATTTATCTTCATTATGCTGATGTTGCTTTTAGCTGCGCTTACCTATGTAAAAACAGCTTTCAGTAAATACTTAGAGGAGATGTTGCAATCTGTCATCAATCAAAATTTATCGCAACAAATTTTCAGAACACAGTCCGGTGAAATTTCTTTCGCAGATATTTTACTGAATACAAATTTTGTAGTAGTGATGAGTCTGTATGTGCGATTTTTTCTGATGAAATATTTTCATGTTTTATCGCTTGATGGTTTTTCTTCTGTACTTTTTTTAATCTTTTTATTCACATTTTTTTATGTGGGCAAGATCGTCACTGTTCAATTCATCGGAAGAATTTTTGAACTACAACAAGTGTGTGATGAATACATTTTCAATTTCACAACACTCTGCAAAACATTAGGATTGGCGCTACTTCCAGCGTTATTTATTTTTTATGTGGCACCGGTGAGGTTTTTTAATTTTATTTTCATCATCACTATTTTATTTTGCGTTGCGTTCGCATTAATTTTTGTTTGGCGAGCGTTATCCACAGCATACAAATTGCTGTACAGAAGCGTGTATCACTTTTTTATTTACGTTTGTGTTGTGGAGATGTCGTTGACATTTCTATTTATCAAATA
>CAIYOV010000060.1 GCA_903927935.1 uncultured Bacteroidota bacterium
CCGGCAAAAAAATTGGGAAGGAAGCTTCGAATTGCAAGAGAAGAGCAAGGTCACAACTTAGCCATACTTGCAAGCCAATGCGGCATGTCTGTTGTACAACTTGTAGCATTAGAAGATGGCAATTTTTATATTTTTGATAAAGATCAAAACCAGATGCATGCAAGTGCAATAGTTTATGCGGAGGCTTTAGGAATAACGATTTCTGAGAAGGGTGCATTTGAAGAAGTCGTTAGAACAACAAAGCAGGAATGGATTGAAACAATTCCTCACTTTTTAGATACTAAAGAATAGCGATAGTTTTTATATAGACAGCATGAGAGTCATTCTAACTACTAGCATTTGCTTAGCGGGTGTCATAGCATTTTCTACTCGCTATAGTGATATCAGCGCATATGGATATCTTTTTATTCTACCTTTGGTGCTGCTTGGCTTGTATGAGTCAGTGAAGATATATATTGGCAGAAAAAAGTAATTAGAACTTGAGTTATACCTTCAGAAAATAAGTAGAAATAGACCTCTTCTGCCTCAAATATTTTAAATTGGTCTTGTCGTTTTAAATGACATTTTTTACTCAGACCTTTCGTCAGAATCTTTTCCTGAATCAGTAGGCGCAACTCCAAATTGAGTCTTTAGATTTGCTTTTACTTTAAGAGCGGCTTTGCCCCACGAGTCCATTTCTTTAGCGCGAGCAACTCTGAGCGACTGTAAATCGACCTCTGCTAGTGTCTGATGCAAATCCGATGTGTTTTGAGCTAACCGTTTCGCCATAGCCTTAAAGCATAACCAATTTGCCTGTAATTTTAGCGCCCTTATCGATTTGCATTTCTTTGTAAAAAATATCGCCAGAAATTACAGAGCTTGATCTTAAAATAAGCAATTCTGTAGAAGTTAAGTTATTCCCTACGTGGCCTGCAATATCAGCGTTTTCACAATTGATCTTGCCACTAATGTGACCAGTTGATTCAACGGTCAAACTTTTGGTTTGGAGTTCACCATTTAAGGAGCCCGATACCAAGGTTTTATTAGGCACTTGCAGGCTACCGTTTAGTACAACACCTTGTCCGACTATTAGCGAACCAGCTTCTTTGGAGTCAGGCTTTTGAGTAGTGTAATCACCGTTACTCTCATCACGTTCATCATTTGAAATTTTATCCGCAGAGCCTCTAGAAAACATGTTCAACCTTTTATAAATTTAGAACTTAATTGTAGGTTATTAGTATGGGTGATATAGCGTATTTTTATATTAGCTCTAGAGTGAATATGAGGAAACATTTTTATAGTATTTACCCTCAATTTATCAACATTTAATATAAAAAAGTTTGACGAGAAAAAAATTTCTTGTTCTGATGGTGCACCACAAGAGATCTTTTTCTAGGGGTTACATGTATGTTTTTGCATGTAGGTGTTGTAGGAGACGAAGTTATCAATAACCTAACGAAGGGAATTTTATGACTGCAGTTACAACAGTAAAAACTTGGATTGGTGCAATTACTGATATTGGTCTAATGTTGTTGGGCCTGGCAATTGTTGCCTCTGTTCTGGTTGGAAATCAATTGCCATTTTTTGGCGGTGTGATTGC
>CAIYOV010000061.1 GCA_903927935.1 uncultured Bacteroidota bacterium
AGGTATTGTATGCTGTAAATGCATAAGTATTATACTTCGGTACAAATCTTCCGAGGGTATCGTAACTTTCAATGGTAGCGACAATTTGATTTATACTTTCTTTATCCATACTCCTGTTCAGCACTCCAATGCCGGGCTGAAAAGTTGCCTTGCCGTTCTTAGTAGTAAAATTTCCATCGGCATTAAAACCAAGTATGAGCGGTTTCTGAATACTGAACTTCAGTTTTTGCACACCGGCAAATGCTTTCAGCTTTACTTTGCTTTTAATATCGTATTCAAGTCGTGCACCCAACAGGGCATTATCAATTCCCAGCGCACGCTCTTCGTAAGTGCGGTAAATAATTCCGCTGCCTATCTGGTCATATATATAACCACCGGTAATGGTGAGGTCTTTCACTTTCTTCTTGATAAAGAAATTACCCACGCCCGCAGCAGTATAAGGCGTAGTGGGAACGCGCAGAATAGAATTGTAGAAAAAATCTATCCGCACTCCGGTTTCAAGTTCAAATTTCTCGTTGGTGTATTTCAGTTCAAGCCAGTTATCGGTACCCACTTTCAAATTATCGTAATGCGGCAAATTGAATGCTCCAATCTTGGGGTCGCGGATAAAAAAGTTGGTGTTGTTTTGAAACGAGCCCGAAAAATAGCCCCACTGAGCACCGGCATTTGTGTATAAAAGTAAAAACAGAATTGTGGATACCGTGTTAAGTTTTTGCATGTAACCAATAAGATGTTGGGGCGTAAAGTTATTCGAATCATTATTATTCAAAAATCCGTTTAGTTTTAATTTTATATTGGCACGCGTCTTGATATTGATCTGCCCATTAAATTACTGATACACATGAAGAAATCAATTGTTGTTTTAGTCCTTCTTTACTGCGGTTTTCTCAACTATGCACAGAGCGAAAAAACACCGCTGGAAAAAGTAATTGGCGAAAAAACCTTGCCTTCGGTTACGCTGACAGATATGAACGGCAAGAATGTGAACGTGGCCGATTATGGCAAGAGCGGAAAAATTACGGTGCTCAGTTTTTGGGCAACTTGGTGTGTGCCCTGCAAAAAAGAGTTGACCAACATGGCCGACCTTTATGATGATTGGAAGAAGAAATATAATATGCAGATAGTGGCCGTTTCTATTGATGATTCACGCAGTTCTACCAAAGTAAAACCAACCGTTGAAGGACAGCGCTGGAGTTACGATGTGCTGTTGGATGTAAACCAGGATTTAAAGCGCCAGTTGAATATTCAAAGTGTTCCGTTTACGGTGGTGGTAGATGCGAAAGGAAAAATTGCCTTTACCCACTCTGGCTATGTTGATGGCGATGAGTATATATTGGAGGAAGAATTACAAAAGCTGGCAAAGAACTAAACACATAGGAGTATAAAACGAAACAGCCCCTCAAATTTTGAGGGGCTGTTTCGTTTTTCAAAAGGCAGTATCAATCTACTTTACTCAAACGCGAAGTGCCCGCCACGTTACCATTCGCATCGAATGCCTTCAATATGTAACTGCCCTTAGGAAGGTTTTCCAACGAAATTTCTATTTGTGTATTCGAGGCATCTTTTACTTCGCTTTTTACCGTTGCGCCTTTCAAATCGTATACTTCAAACGAAAGGTTCCCGGCATCTTCTAAACCCGTAACCACAAACGAACTATGCACCGGGTTCGGATATATTTTCAAATGCACCGGGGCCGTTACCTGTATACTGTTGGTGCAATTAGATGTAAGCGTGGCTTTGTAGTTAAGCTGTACCACAGAGCCAGCACTATCTCCGGTTATAAAAGCATATACATTCGTACTGCCCGTACCATCAACACAATGCGAAGTATATTGAAACTTCATATCCACCGTATCTCCATTAGGCACAGAAAACGAAACATGCGGACCCGGTGATAGCATTAAATCATAACAGTTATTGTTATCGCAAAGTTTTACTTCCCACGGGTTGGGTCCGGTGTAATTAATCAAGCCCCATGTTATAGAAGCAGGTGAACCGGTGTTATTGATAAGTTCAATATGAATATCGTATGGCTGGAAACCATCCGTAACCACATCGGTAATTTCAGCCGAATCGTTGGGAACTATAATTAGTTGCTGTGCATTTACAACCGCCACAAAAAACAAAATAACAACTGCGATGTAGATTTTTTTCATGAAAGTCTTTGCTATACGGTTACAGAACAAAATTGAAAATAAAGATTCCGTTTAATTTAGCCAATGAATTTTAATTCAGCCTCCAACATTAACATGTTGGTATCTCCTGTGTTCAGCACTTATCATCGTATGAATATTAATGGCAGAAAGTGTATTTTTATAATAAGATATTTTATTCTGTAAGCAACCAAACTACCATGCAAAAACTATTTACAACAGGTTTGTTCCTTTGTTTTTTATTAACCACTCAATCGCAAACGCCAATCTTTACTTCTAATTTCTCAAGTACCTTTCCTAACGTTACATGGTCAGTAGTTGATAATAGCGGTAATAGTGCAGGCAACTGGATATATGCGCATAATCCCATTGCTGATGCCTATTTCGGTAATCTTGCTTTTAAGTCGGCAACCTACACGAATGGATATGCACTCTTTATGTCCGATGGTACCACTGATGATGGCAAGGCCGAAGATGCCGATCTCATTTCTTCTCCGATAAACTGTTCTGCCTACTCCTATATTCATATGGAGTTCGATGAATGGTTTGTTCAGCGCAATGCTGCCAGCGGAACTATTTATGTAAGTACCGATAATGTAAACTGGAGCCAGGCATATATAATTGATTATACCGAAGGAAGCACCACGCACAAACAAATTGACCTTACACCCTTTGCCGCTAATCAGGCAACCGTTTATTTAAAGTTTAATTTTCAGGGTAACCACGATTTCTTTTGGGCTGTAGATGATATCAAACTCACCTCCGTTCCCATGCTCGATGTTGCGGTAGATACCATTACCATCAATCCTTATGTGTATGCCGGTAACATTATAATTGCCGGAACTATCAGTAATGCGGGCGGGGTTACCATTAATTCTTTGGATATGTCATATTCAATAGATGGAGGAAATGCTGTTTCTCAAAGTTTCAACAACTTAAATATTCCACCGTTCGGCACTTATAATTTTTCCTTTCAGCAACCGGCAGCACTAGATAACTTTGTAAAATATGCTGTTACAGTTAATGCCATCGGCCCCAATGGAGGAAATGACGGTGTCCAATCCAATAACACACTAACTACAAATGTAAACGCGCTAAGCGCTATGCCCGCAAAAAATATTGTGCTCGAAGAATTTACTACCGCATCCTGTCAGTATTGCCCCATGGGCGGTACTACGGTCGATAAAATTGATGCCACCTACTCCAGAATTATCCCCATAGCCCTGCATGCCGGTTTCGGAACCGATGCCATGACAACTGCCGACCATTCTACTATCTATTCTACCTTAGGCGGGGGTAGTGGTGCACCGGCTTTAATGATTGACCGCTATTACTGGGCAGACTTAAAGGACATAACTATGAACTTGATAAGTTCCAGCGATTTTTCATATACATTATGGGAAGATAAAACACAAAAACGGTTGCCTGTTCGTTCCCCTCTGGGTATTAAAGCGGTTACTACTTTTAATTCTTCCACGCGCGCACTTACCGTTACTCCTACCGTTGAATTTTACACGCAACTCAGCAATTTATCTTACCGCATCAATTGCTATTTGGTAGAAGACAGTGTAAGCGGAACCGGTGCCGGTTATAACCAGGTAAATTATTATACCAACCACAGCCCGGGCAGTTTTAACCCCTGGTATGGAAAGGGTAGTCCGATTGCAGGTTATAAGCATCGCCATGTAGGTCGCTATTTGTTTGGCGGCCCTTGGGGAACTACCGGTATTATTCCTGCCTCAGTTAACAGTGGCGATACGTTCAGCACCCAATATACCTATACGGTTCCTGCCGGATGGAATGCCAACCGGATTAAATTAGTGGTGTTTGTTCAGGATTACCATTCAGCAACTAACGCAAGAAGCATTATTAATGCTCTTGAGTTGGGCTTGAATACCGAAGATTCAACAGCTATATCTGTTATCAGCGCGGTTCCCGAAATTCAAAACTCCACCATTGCTGCTATAGAATTATTCCCCAATCCTGCATCAAGTGTTGTTAATATAGACTATACAATGAACCAAGCGGGTAACATCGGTTTCGAAATTTACAATCTCATGGGGGAAAAAATACACACTGTTGAGCAACAGAAATTAGCTGTCGGTGACTATAGCACTCAAATAAATACTTCCTCCTACGCAAGCGGAGTTTATTTTGTTGCCGTAAAAGCAGAAAACAAATTGGTGAAGACCTTGAAATTTGTACTGGC
>CAIYOV010000062.1 GCA_903927935.1 uncultured Bacteroidota bacterium
CCGTGGAATAACCTAGGAGCTTTGTACGTGAACAAAGCAAATGCGTTGGTAGAGCAAATGAACAAGTTAGGTAACACATCGGCGGATATTAAGAAGTATGATGAGTTGAAGAAGCAGCGCAAGGAGCTTTACCTGAAAGCTAAACCTTATTTAGAAAAGGCGAAGGAGATAGACCCGAACGATGCGCAGATTAACCGAACCCTTAAACAGGTAGAACTGTACACAGCAGATTAAACAACTAATAAAAGGGAGCGCTGTCTCCCTTTTATTAGAATACACTACTATACATAAGGTTAATTATGAGATTAAATTACTGCGTGATGAAGGAATGTTTGAGGGGCTTTCCGGGGTATTTCCGCTTATTTGATTGAGCTTACTACGTTTAGGCGTTTTTTTAGCAGTTACTTTCTTTTTAAACTTCCGGGCTTCGGCCAGCATTCTTTGATTGGTTTTTTCCACGGCCTCGGCAAAATATTTTAAATCGGGTGTAAGAATATCTTCAATATTGCCTGCACACAAAACCGTGTGCTCAACGGTAACTGAAGCTTCGCCTTCTAAATCGTCCGGCTCAAATTGCGAGGGTAATTTATATGGCGGATTTGTAAAGTGCTCTCGCAGGAATATTACAAACCAGTAATTGCTCCATATAAAAGCTTTGTTGGCATGGGTATTAAAGCATAAATCGTAACTTAGTTTGAGCTTCTTGCCTCTCCTTATTATCTCTACTAAACAGGTTTGGCTTTCAAATAATACCAGATCGAGAATTACTGTCAGTTGAACCAGGTCGGGGAAATCGCTGCAGGGAATGTTATTTATTTGCCTGACGGGCAGATAGTTTCCGGGATCCCAATTTTGATTAGAGTAATAGTAGTCGAGCTCTTCTCTGTATTCATAATCTTTCCGGATTACTTTCCCATCCAGTTTTAATATAAAATTCTTATTGCCGAGGATGTTGATTCCGGATTCTTCTAACTTAAAAACAGGTTTGTGTTTCATAGCAGGTAGATTTTAGAAGTTCCTAAAAATAACGAAAACCCGAATTAAATATTGGCATAGGGCCAAATTCTTTTCGGAGAATTAACTCTTTCTGAGCTTTTAGCTGTGGGTGGCCAGCAAATGCTCAATTTCTTCCAGCTTTTCGAGGCTGAAATGGCTAAGCATTTTGTTTATCTCCAGCTTTTTATCGCGGGTGCGTATCTTTTGCAGCGGATGGCTGGGGCGGTCATCGAGCAGATCATCGGGGCGCCATTCCAGGATATCATTGGGTGTACAGTTTAGTATAACACAGAGCTTTTCGATGTGGTCAAGTCGTATATGATCTACCTTACCGTTCTTGTATTTATGCGCTGTGAACGGCACAAAGCCGCTTTGCACTAAGAACTTATAGGGTTGGTCGATTCCCCGGGCTTTAAAAATGCGGGCCAAATTGATTTGCAGCATAACATATGTATTAGTGTATGGGCGATATTGCATAACAAAAGTGCAAACTAAACTTTGCTTAGGGCAAAGTGTTTTTAAACAAGTGTGCATATTTTCTTTAAAAGCACAATCTGTTCTGCTAATTCCTCAATCTATTCTTCAATAAATACAATTTCTGCTGCAATAAGTGCAAACTGCGGTGTAAAAAGTGCAAAGTGGGCGGAGCGGAGAAAAGTTACAGCTTTCCTTATTTTGAATACAGCAGAATTAAACGGATTTAGTGGCGGATAAGTCAATTACAGAACGGAAACATCAGTTTCGCCTGCTTTTCAGCAGATGCTTTTCGATTTTGCTTTGCATAGCCTGAATCTCACTCACAAAAAGGTATTTGAACTCCTTTATCTGTTCGGGGTTGCACTCCATCAGTTCGGGGTAAACCTCTACAGCTGTTTGCCTTATTTGCTTTTCTACCGTTTCGCAGAACTTATAATACTTGCGTTGCGTAAGCTGCATGGGTTTACGGTGACTGTCTAAATCGTTAAATACTTTTTCGGCTGCCTTTTGGGTGTTTATTTGCAGTTGTGGCGGCTGGCTTCTTCTTGTTTTTTCCATTTCAAACAGTTGGGGTATCCAGTCGGCCTGTAGTAAGTATTCTTCCAGATATTGATAGAGTTGCTCCAGCGCTTCATCGCCCATTTCCTGCATTACCCTGTGCTCGCAAGGTCCCCAGGCGTCAATACTTCTGCGCACGCTCTCGAGATATTTGGCAAAGTCGGGATAATTTTTGCGGAGGTAGTGCATTAACTGCCCGTAACTGTAAAAGTAATTCTCTACCCGCAGTTCTTCGGGTTCGGTAAAGCGAACCTCGAACTGGAAATCGACATAATGTTCATCGAGCGGATGGCTTCGGTGGCTGATGTTGTGTATAGTGTAACGCATGGCATAAAATTAAAACGAATTGTTTTAATTTTAAAGACACCTGCACGAATACAAGGTGGCATTAACTTTATCAGGTGTGTGATTAAAAGGAGAGGACTCCTCTCCCACTATTTTCTTAGCTCGGTCAGACTATAGCTTTATCCATTTCAGCTTTTGCGAAATATTGCCGCTTCCTATTTCGGCAGTATAAACTCCGGGGGCAAGTTGGTTGGTGTAGGTATAATTGCTTTGCGGCTCTTTTATTTCAAATACCATGTTACCGGTTATATCGAACAGGCGAAGATATTCGGGGTTACCGCTGTTTATTTGCAGATGTAAAGCGCCTGTGGAGGGGTTAGGGTAAATAACTGCGCTGTTTTCAGCCTGTATATCATCAATACCTGCGGCATTATCTGTTATTTTCCAGAGTTCGTTGCCATTACTATCGTAGTTTGCAGCAAAATACAGCGAGCCATTGAAAACCACAAGTTGTTCGCATATTAAAGGAGAACTGTTTGGCGAAATAGCCGGGGCAACCTCATGAGTGCCTACAGCGGTCCCATCTGTAACAAACAATACACCATTACCGCTGGCATTTACCCCTACAAAATAAAGTTTATTATTATAACACGTTAAGGAACAGGGCGCGCTGGACCCGCCTCCAGGCACAATATCCTTTACTATTGCTGGTACGGCAAAAATTGCATCGGTTTTCCATAATTCATAACCGACAGTTCCATTATTGGCAGCATAAAACAAATGATTGTTGCAGGCAGTAAAATAAGAAGGTTCAGAGCCACCGGTGGGGTTAATATCAGCATCACGGATACAACTAACCGGGCTGGCATTAGTATGCCACAGCTCAGTTCCATTAGCACCGTCATTAGCGTGAAAATACAGAAGACCTCCAAAGGCATAAAAATTATTCGGATTTGAACTGCCACTGCCTGGGTTAATATCTTTAAAAAGCGCAGTACCTCCCGAGGTGCCATCGGTGGTCCATAGTTCGGAGCCCACAGCAGCAGTAGAAGCCTCAAAGAAAAGTTTGGAATTGAATAAAGTAAATCCTAAAGGCGAAGAACTTGCCGAGCCGGTATTAATATCTTTTAGCAATTGTGTACCATTCGTGGTGCCATCGGTTGTCCAGAGTTCAAAACCATTAACGCCATCGTCAGCAGAAAAGAGAAGTTTATTATTTAGAGTAGCAAACTGAGATGGTGATGAACCGGTTGCTCCGGCAGCTATATCTTTAAGCAGTTGTGTGCCAAGCGTGGTTCCGTCAGATACCCATAGTTCCTGACCATTGGCTAAAGTGCAACCCCTAAAATATAATTTGTTGCCGTAAACAATACCGCCACCAAAAGCCCCCTGGATTGCACCGGTATAGATGTCTTTAATTAACTGAGTGCCCGCAGTGGTTCCATCGGTTGCCCAAAGTTCAAACCCGGTTTGCCCGTTATCTGCCCTGAAAAGGAGTTTACCGTTTACCACTCCGTAAAAGTCAGTAAATCCCTGGCCCGTTCCGGGGTTAATATCTTTCAGCAACTGGGTGCCGCCTGCTGTACCATCGGTCACCCAAAGTTCGTTACCGGTGCCGGCTGTAAATGCCGAGAAATATAGCTTGCTATTATATTCCATAAACTCACTTGGGCTCCCATCACCCGAAGGGTTTATATCGGTTACCATTACCGGTGTTTGGGAATAGGAAACAGTTTGCAGGAATACCGCCACAAACAGGGCGATGGCTTTTAAAATTTTGTGCATAGCCTTGTGGTTTTTGCGGGTTATGGTTTCAAAAATAAAATTTTGCGGAAAATGTTCATTCATCACACAACTATGATAAATCGGGATAAATAACATCTACACCATCAAAGTCGTTGGTGGGCTGGTTCTTTAAAGGCACAATTCTGTTTCTGCCAAATTCTTTAGCGCGGTAATACTCATCAATGGCTTCCCGCATTTCTAAATCGGTATAATCTGTATACCGGTAGATAAACAGCAAAGCCCCCTCGGTATGAATCTCTACACGCGAGGTGGCTTCTACCTTTTTATACCAGTAGTTTTTGTTGCGGTAAAACAAATGTCCGTTCCGTCCGTGGCTCATAAAACGAAATTAGGAAACCAAGGCGCAAGGTATCTGCGCGGGTTTATCATTTTTGCCGTTTACTATCCTCGCATTCGGCACATAAATGCTCCAAGGGTTTTAAATGCTCATCGTAGCTTTGGTTGCAGCATTTACAAATGCGCATAAAGGTATAAAGGAACATATCGTGCTCACCTTTTTCTATGTCATACATTAAGGTGCAGTCGATACCGCAGTGTGCGGCAAATTCGGGAACGGTCATTTTAAAATCATTTCTGATTTTAGTAACTCTGACTCCCAGTGCTTTAGCTAAGCGGCAGAATCTCATGGGTTGAAATTTGGATGTTAATATACAACCCGGGGTTTTAAAAGTATTTGGACGCGTCCAAAGGATATACGCCAAACACCCCGCATTTTCGTTTTCCATTTTAAAACAACAAAATGCAGTTTATACTTAGTTCGGTAAATAGCAGCAGCACTCCTCTCCCACTTTTAGGCAGGGTGCAATGTTTGGGCTATAGACTGCAAGACATTTCGTTTGGTCTGCAAAACATTTCCTTTCAAAAGGAAGACCTTTACTTTCGGGAGGAAAACATTTCCTTTCGGGAGGAAAACATTTCCTTTCAAAAGGAAAACATTTCCTTTCAAAAGGAAAACATTTCCTTTCGGGAGGAAAACATTTCCTTTCAAAAGGAAAACATTTCCTTTCGGGAGGAAAACATTTCCTTTCAAAAGGAAAAGGCTTTAACAGCAAATTATCACTTCATC
>CAIYOV010000063.1 GCA_903927935.1 uncultured Bacteroidota bacterium
ATGTGGCTTATGTTGGGCAGTAAATAAGGTAAATAAAAGATATTCAGCTAATGAAGATGGCTGTCTTTCTTTTTCAGGAACAACTAACGATGTAGCGGGTCAATACAAGCTAGCCATGTCTGTAAAGGCTTGGATTAATAACCAGGTTACCGGATTAACTATTCCCGCATCACTTTTTGACCAAACAGGCATCCACTTATTTATTCGGGTAAAAACGGCAGGTGGAAGTTGTGCAAACGTAGATACTGCTTCAAATGCTAATAACCTTACCGCTTCACTTAGTTGTGCGAATGGTATTAATGAATTGAGCAGCGGTGTTTCATCCTTAAATATTATTCCGAATCCCATTAACAGCGAGGCGGTGTTTAGCTTTATTGCAGAAAAGAATGCCGCTTATACTATCCGGATTACTGATGTAACAGGTAAGGTGGTTTCTGAAAAACAATTGGAGGGAAGAACTGGAGAGAACCACACAACTATTGAACGGAATAATCTACCTGCGGGTGTTTATTTTCTTTCTCTTACCGATGGAAGAAATGCTATAACGAAGAGATTTTCGGTTACTGAATAGATTTTTTTGATACCAATTGTGAAGAGGAACTTGTATATACAAGTTCCTCTTTGTTTTTGGGTATAGTGGGTGTAACTTTTCGCAGATCAGGGCGTAAGATAGTGCAGGAAATAAAATCTTGCTACTATGAAAACAAATTCAATTCTCACAAAACTTACTGTTGTTGCAGCCGCTCTGATGTTATTCAGTTCGTGCAGTAAAAAGGAGGATTTAACTCCTAACAACATCATGGCATACCGCAACGAGAATAGCCAGTCGCAGAATTTGGATATGAGTACTATCAGCACCGATATGGTTTTAGAAGACCGGGTAAATGGGGTTGACTATACTATTTCGAACAATATTCAACTGAATGCTAAACTTACCATTAAACCGGGTGTTACTGTAATGTTTAAAGATGGAGCGGGCATACAAGTAAATGAAGAAGGTTCGCTGACCGCAATTGGTGCTAACGGAAATCTGATTCTGTTTACTTCTGAATCGGGCAAACGCAGTGCATGGAAGGGAATTACCGTTTTAAGTAACAATGCACGAAATGTAATTTCTTACTGTAAAATTGAACATGGCGGATTGGCAAACAGTTTTGGAACAGGAAACATTATTGTTGGTTCAGGAACTAATACAGGTGAGGTTGAAATCAGCAATAATGAAATTACTGCCAGCGGAAGCAACGGTATATTGATTTCGGAAGGTTCGAAAGTAAACGGATTTACAGGAAATAAAATTCATACTAACTCTTCATTTCCGCTTAGCATGCACATTACCGATGCGGTAAACATGACTGATGGCAACCAGTTTGTAAATAACGGCAAGGAGTTTATTCAGGTAACCGGTGATGGTTCTTCATCAATCAGCAAAGCGATAACATTAAAGAAACTGAACGAATCGTTTTTAGTAAGTGGAATGATTGTAGCCGGAAATAAATTTAATGTAGCTGCAGGAAGCCATCTTTACATGGATAATGGTTCAGAAGTTATTATAGACGGCACAACCGGACGTGGCTCTTTCAGTGCTGTTGGAACTGAAACAAATGCTATTTCAATTGCAGCTATTTATAACGGAACCGGTATGTGGCATGCAATACGCTTCCGTTCTTCGGACTCTAACCTAAATAAAATTGAATACTGCACTATCAGCGGAGGCGGTGCAAATGATGGAAGCCATGCAGAGGGTATGATTAGCGTGGTGAATGATGGCGATGGCTCTAGCAGCATAGTAATTCGCAACAGCACAATTATTAACAGTGCCGCGCTGGGTATTTACATTCAAAGCGCAAACTCAGAATATAACTCAGATATTATTTCGGGAAATGTTTTCTCGAACAATGTGATGGGTAACGTTCAAATCAGATAACCTCTCCCCAAACCCACTCCGATGGAGAGAGGGTTAGGATGATGTCGGTTTCAAAGACTTAAACCAAAACTGCTCCGCTTAGCTCGGGGCTTTTTTTTCTGAAACTCTTTCATTAAATTAAGGACGAAAAGAACCCGCATGATTTTACTTTTATTGTAAAATGCATCACGTGGGTTTGGTTTTTGGGTGTAGATATTTCTGATACTTTTGCCCGCTCTATGAAATTATCTCACGCATTAATTGCTTTTCTTCTTATAACTCTGATAGGAGGATGCAAACAGGATTTTGATATTACTGCCGATTACAAAGAAGTACCTGTGGTGTATGGCTTGCTTAACCAGCAGGATAACACACATTACATCCGTATTCAAAAAGGATATTTGATTGATGGTAATGCATTGGTAGCTGCCGGTGTTCCGGACTCTGTTTATTATCCTGATGTGCTATCGGTGAAATTTGTTCCTTATACTGCCAGTGGAACTCAGAGTGGTACTGTTATTAATTTAGTCCGGATAGATGGGAATACTGTGAGTTTACCCAAAGAAACCGGAGCATTTGCCAATACACCAAACTGGTTATACTCCTTTACAGGAACACTTGACCCGAACAAAAACTACAAACTTACGGTTACCAATACGTCTAATAATTTTTCTTTTTCAAATAAAAAGATTGATGGAATTAACGGTGTAACACTGGTGAAAGATTTTCAGATTCTTGTTCCTACCAAGGCGGCTAAAATGAATCTGCAAAATACATCACCTGCAAAAGTTGTTTGGAACGCGGCTGAGAATGCCGGTGTTTATGATTTAACTGTTCGCTTTCATTACAAGGAATATTCGCAGGCAGATAATTCATTGCTCAAAGATACTTTTGTAGATATTTTGTTATTCAAATCGCTGGCATACGATTACAATGGAGGCGGCAGCGTCACTCCTTTCGAAATTACAGCAGATAACATCCTTAGTTTTTTAGCGAACCACATTACCGCTTCAAGCGATGTTTACCGCGAATTCAATGTTCAGAAAGGTATGCAGTTTAAGTTTGCAGCCGGAGGAACTGAACTGGCTAAGTTTATGAATTCGCAACAGGCGCAAGGCGGATTAGCTTCGAATGAAGCACTTCCGCCTTATACAAATATTGACGGAGGCGTTGGTCTGTTATCGAGCCGTTATTTCAAACAAGTGGATAGCGTATTACTTTCTAACAACGGTCTTGATTCGCTGGCATGCAGTGATATTTCGCGGGCACTTCGTTTTAAAAACCATAGCGGGGTTATTTGTCAGTAATCAACTCTGAGTAACTTTTCCCTAAAAGAATATCTTAGCCGAAATTTTTCCGTTGCTCAACAAGTTTCTAAATCTGTTTAAGAAAGAAGAAGGAGAACGCCCTTCTGCACTCACCGATTACAGTGCTATGCTGGTTGATTTCCATAACCATGTTCTGCCGGGTATTGATGACGGGGCAAAGAATATTGATGATTCAATAATGATGCTTCGTTACTTTGAACAGTTGGGTATTAAAAAAGTTATTGCTTCTCCGCACAGTATGGCCGATGGATATATCAACAGCAACGAAAAGATTTTACAGTTACGTGATGTAGTGCGCGAGGCAATAAAAAAGAATGCCATCAATATCGAGTTTGATGCAGCGGCTGAATATTACATGGACGAACTTTTTATGGAGAAGATTGAAAAGAAAGATTTGCTGACTATCGGCAAAAATTATGTATTGATGGAACTTTCCTATCTATCTAAACCAAATAACACCGGTGATGCCATTTATAAGTTGCAGATAGCCGGCTATAATTTAATACTTGCTCATCCGGAGCGCTATCCATATTATTATGAAGACAGTTTTGAGCACTTTAAAAATTTTAAAGATCGTGGAGCTTATTTTCAAATTAACATCGGTTCGCTCGTAGGCAAATATGGCGGGCAGGCAAGATATACTGCTGAGAAAATGATTGATGAAAATATGGTGGAGTTTGTAAGCAGTGATTTACATACCATTGCACAATTTGAAGTGCTGCGCGATTGCTTGAAATCTAAACATCTTGAAAAGATTCTCAATTCAGATAAATTGCGCAACAAAACATTATTATAAAATATGCCTTTTATAGAAACAGGTTTGCCCGGATTAAAAATTTTTGAACCCAGGGTATTTGCTGATAGCCGTGGATATTTTTTTGAAGTGTTCAACGAGCAGAGTTTTCATGCTGCCGGAATTGATGTGCATTTTGTGCAGGACAACGAATCGAAATCGCAGCGCGGAGTTTTACGCGGTTTACACTTTCAGCAAAACCCGATGGCACAAGCCAAATTGGTGCGGGTTGTTGAAGGTGAAGTGTTGGACGTGGTGTTGGATATACGCAAAGGTTCGCCCACC
>CAIYOV010000064.1 GCA_903927935.1 uncultured Bacteroidota bacterium
CGATAACGGCTGCACGAATTAGTTCGTTAGAGCAATTTGAATTCACCTCACAAGATTATTATCAACTTGCAAGACCGGATGGAGAGGACGATGAGTTGATGATTAATAATTTTATGTATGATGTGAAGGATGTGGAGTTCAGAAATAATCAGGTGATAGTATTGGCGCAAAAGGATACCTCAGAAACCGACCTGATGAATGAATTTATTTTGGAAATGGATGATGAAGCATCCTCTTCGAAAACAGATAATTCAGTGTTGCTTGTGAATATTTTACAACTGGAATTTGTTGGCACTGAAACCAATTTTGAATGTTTGGTTGCCACTACTGTACAAAAAATTACCATAAAGGAGTATCACCTTACCTCACGAACCCCTGACCAGGCTACGCCACCGCCAGATTTGCCTTTCGCTTAATTAATAATTACCAATAGAGAAGCGTTTAAGAGTTGTTTTCAGCTTTTCTAAGGTGAATCGTGTATTCTTTTTATTTAAAAACATTAATATGAAAAAATCAATCATTCTATTTATACTATTATTCCAATTATTTAATTCATTCAGTCAGATAGACTCAGCTGATAAGCAGATAAACTTTAATGAGGTAATTATTGCCGATAGTAAATTCGAATCGCTTAAAAGTAATTCGGCACAGCAATCACAAGTTATTACAAGTAATGATTTACAGCGTTTGAACGCGCAAAAAACAGGTGATGCTTTAATGACAAGTGGTGCGGCATTTGTGCAAATGAGTCAGCAGGGTGGAGGCAGTGTGGTGCTACGCGGTTTTGAAGCCAGCCGAGTGCTGATGGTAGTAGATGGTGTACGCATGAACAACATTCTTTTCCGTGCCGGGCACTTGCAAAACATTGTTACCGTTGACAACAACATTTTAGATCGCATTGAAGTGCTCTACGGCCCTTCATCTACAGTTTACGGAAGCGATGCATTGGGAGGTGTAGTACATATGCGTACAAAAAATCCGGTGTTGAGCGGTGACAAGAAATTTCTGAGCGTGGGTAATGCCATGTTCCGTTACGGAAGTGTAAACAACGAACTGACCGGTCATGTAGATATTAGTTTAGGCTGCAAAAAATTTGCTTCGCTCACTTCGGCTACGTTCTCGCGCTTTGGCGATTTGCGCATGGGAAATTATGTAACCAACGAAACTGCGGGTTTATGGACGCGCGATTACTATCAGGCAAGAACAAACGTTTATGATTCGATAGGAGCGGTAACCGGTCAAAAGGATACGGCTATTTTGAACAAGGCGAATAATGTTCAGGCAGGAAGCGGTTATTATCAGTATGATATTTTGCAGAAGTTTTTATTTCAGCAAAATGAAAATATCACTCATGTGCTGAATGTTCAGTTCTCTAATTCATCAAACGTTCCCCGTTACGACCGGTTGGCGGTTACATCAGGTTCTACAATTTTAAAGGATGCGGAATGGTATTATGGTCCACAGCAAAGGTTGCTGGCTATTTATGATTTTAACTGGAAGAATGCCGGACCGTTAGATTTAGTAAGTGTTGGTTTGAACTACCAGAATATTGTGGAGAGCAGAAACAATCGCGGCTTCAATAAAACTTTCCGCACGGAAAGAACAGAGAAGGTAAACATTGTTGGTTTCCATGCTGATTTCAGAAAGAACATTAAAGCACATACACTCAACTTTGGTTTAGAAGGTCAGTTTAATATGCTTAAGTCATCGGCAGTTGCAAGAAATATAAATGTAGATACTACTAAAGCTGCTGACTCGCGCTATCCCGATGGGAAGAATAATATGAACTATGTGGCGCTTTACTTAACGCACAACTGGATTATTTCTCCAAAGCTGATTCTGAGCGATGGTATCCGGTACAATTTAGTGACTATGCATTCTACACTAACTGATGCGAGTCAGGATTTTTATCCGCTGCCATACAATGAACTCAAGAATCTGCACAATGCAGTTTCGGGAAATTTAGGTTTAGTGGCACTACCTGGAAAAGGATTTCGCATAGCTGCTTTGTTCAGCACGGGGTTCCGAGCACCAAACGTGGATGATATGAGCAAGATTTTTGAATCGACAGCGGGTAGTGTAGTAGTGCCTAACAGCAAATTGAAACCTGAGTATACGCTGAACGGAGAGCTGACCATTGAGAAAACTTTTGCGAAACGTTTCCGAGTAAGCGCTACCGGTTTCTATACTTATTTTATGAATGCCATTACAGCTGACAAAGGAACATTCAACGGGGCAGATACCGTTGTTTATGATGGAGTAACAAGCGATGTAATTACATTGGTGAATAAAAACAAAGCCTACATAGCGGGTGTAACGGCATCTGCTGAGGCAGATGTTACTGACTGGCTGAGTGTGTATGCATCGTTCACTTACACTTACGGAAGAATTAAAACAGATACTACACCTTATCCTCTTGACCACATTGCACCGATTTACGGACGTGTCGGTTTCCGTGCTAAATATAAATGGGTGCGCGGTGAGTTCTTCTCGGTATTTAATGGAAAGAAGAAAGTGAAAGATTACAACATGCTGGGTGAAGATAACTTTGGGCAAGGCACCGGTACCGATTTGCCTTGCTGGGCTACCCTCAATGCCCGCATCGGTTTCCAACCAGTTAAATACTTCGGCTTCGATATAGGTTGCGATAACCTGATGGATTTGCGTTACCGTCAGTTTGCTTCGGGCATTAGTTCACCGGGCAGAAACTTTTTTGTAACTGCAAGATTTAAATGGTAATACTTTTGAGCTCAGAAATGGGTTTATCGCGAGAATGTTTTCACTCTGTGCAAAAAAATGTTTGCGCAGAGTGATTCATTCTTAATGGATAGAATGGGATTGCAATTAGGGTTATCACATAAGTTTATCAATTATGGAAAAAGAATAAATTTGCAGAGCATTGAAAAAGATTCTCTCCATATTTCTGGCACTGGTTATTCTTTCACAGGTTTTTGTGAACGTGGGTATTGGAGTTTATTATCACCTGAACAAAACATATATCACCCAGAAACTTTGCGAGAACAAAAACAACCCGAAGTTACATTGCAACGGGCATTGTTATTTGACTAAGCAACTGAAGAAAGCTGAGGAAGGTGAAAAGAATCATTCTTCAAATATTCTAAAAGAGAAGGAAGAAATCACTTCGAATAATAATGAAATGGTTTCGGTTATCTATTTTCCGGCTTACCGCATTACTGAATTTAAAACTGTCAACACGTTCCTCTATTTTTCAGACAACGAACACTCGCTGCTGAAACCGCCAACTGTTTAATCAATTACTTTTTTAAGAGCAGACCTGCTCTTTTTAATTGATTAAATTTTAAAACCAAAATTTTATTTAAGCGCGATGATGCTTTAGCATATAGCGCAAGCACGTATACCGTTATGCTTTTTTGCATAATGTGCCATCATGATCATTCCAATCATTTTTAAACTTTTTTATAAACCAAAACCAAATCAATTAAAATGAAAAACAAAACAATGTTCTCAATGGCAGTTGTAGCCGCATTATTAATGTTAGCAGCAGCCTGCAAAAAGAAGGAAACAACTATTTCTGATTATCCTTCACTTACGATTACGGCTCCGGCAGCAACAGGAGGTATGTATAACACCGGTGACACCATTCACATTATGGGAACCGCCACCGCATCGGGAACCGATGATGCACATTTATTGCATGAGCTATCGCTTACTATGAAAAACACTGCGAACAATGCAGTAGTGTGGACAGCGGTTATCGGTGTGCATGATTTGGAGACCTACACTATTAATACAACTGTTATAGCACCCGCAGCCGGTAATTACGCCTTGTACGATTCAGTTGTGAATCACTTAGAGAAGTATGCTACGCAAACACAAACTTTTATGGTAATGTAAGATTTGTTTATTGACTTTATGGTTAAGTCAGAGAAGGTCAGGCTCTTTTTGAAACGGGGAGCCGCCTTCATAAACAATTAAGTTTATGAAAAAATTATTACCCCTTTTCTTCTTTATCGTGATTTTATGGTTGTATGGATGCAATCATAAAAAGGAAACAGCTTTTGATAAACCAACAGCAGTGCAAATGGTTCATATTGATTCGTTCAAAGTGATACATCCGGATAGTTTATTTAGTTTAAGTGACCCTGTATGTAGTATGGATTTGCGAGAATCGATTGCAGATACCATTCTGATACAAGGCAAACTATACGGCTTTTGCAGCCCTGCTTGCAAAAAGTATTTTTTGAAAACAAGAGGTGCTGAACCATTGAAATGATAATACAGGAGGTGCAATGAAATGGATAAAAGCAAATGCTGAGAACTTATTGATAGTGGTGGTTCTTACGCTATTGCTTTTAATACTTGTGTTTTTTTCAAAGTGAGAGGTGTTGCCGATTTTTGTTAAGAATGTTATTCTGTGCGAAAATATTTGTGCAGTAACATTTTACTTTATTTTCGGGTTGCTACACGAACCAGAAAGAATGAAACCACTTATCTCCTTTTTATTATTTCCGTTTGCCTTTCTATTAACACTCACCTCATGTCATAAACAGAAGGACGGTAATTTTACACTTCAGTTAAAAGCAAAATACGGTGACCAGAGTTTTGCCATCCACACGCCTAATACAGACCCTGCCGGAAGAAAGATACAGGTTGAAAATCTGAAATTTTATTTGTCGCATGTTACCTTGATAAAAACCGATAATTCTGAAACTGAACTGAAAGATGTTTTGTTCTGCGACTTTAGTAACCCTACTACACTTCCATTTAACTGCGCTAACGTAACGGGCGATATTAAGGCCATCAGACTTTCGTGCGGAGTTGATTCAGTTCAGAATTTAACCGACCCTGACGCAGTAACAAGCAGTAACCCTTTAAGTGGCTATAACGGAATGTACTGGAGCTGGCTAAAATATCAGTTTGAAGTATTAGAAGCAAAGGCTGATACCACCACCACCGGAACCGGAACATTTAACTGGCATCCGGTATATCATATAGGAGGTAATGCGTTGTATCGCACTACCACTATTTCGAAAAGTTTTTCGGTTTGCTGCGATACCAAATACACCCTTAATGTGGCGTTGGATGTAAAGAAAATTTTCTTTGGCACCCAAACGCTTGATATTATTACCGAACCAAGCACGCAATGTGCCGCGAGTGATAATCCGGTTATTGCGCCAAAGTTTGTCGATAATTTTTCGCAGGCATTTTCAACAGAATAGCTCGATGAAGAAATCTTTCTTATTTGGTACAGTGGGGTTAATGTTTGTTTTGTTATTGCAAAACTGCAAACCCGAAAAAAACGTAGCACCACCACCCACTGACCCCGATTCGCTTTACATTGGTACCACGTACACTATTGCAAAACCCTACCGGTTTCCCACCATTACTAACCCGTATAAGGATTCGCTGACTGTTGAAGGAATTGAGTTGGGAAGAAGATTGTTTTATGATAAACATTTATCGAGTACCGGGTTGCTTGCATGTGCGAGTTGTCATAGACAGGAGTTTGCTTTCAGCGATGCAGGCAATGCTAAAAGCACCAATGTATTTGGAACTACTAAACGCAATGCCCCAGCTATTGAGAACCTGCTTTGGGCTGGCTCTGTTGTCGGAGGAGAATGGACCGGCTCACTTTTTTGGGATGGCAGGGCTAACTCGCTTGGCGCACAGGCAAAAGATGCTTTTCATGGTGAGCAGAATATGGATATTCCAAACTTGATAGCGTATTTAAAAACCGATTCTACCTACACACGCCTGTTTCGTAAAGCATTTGGCAGACCCGGAGATGTAACAGAAGAGAAAATTTACCTCGCAGTACAGCAGTTTATGATGACTTTAATTTCTTCTGATTCGCACTTTGACAAAGTAATGCGCGGACAAGAACAGTTTACCGCCTCTGAATTAAATGGACTTAATCTTTTTACTGCGGCTGACAGGGGTGATTGTACGCATTGTCATGTGCCGCAGAACGGAACCATCTTATTTACAGATAATTTCTATAAAAATAATGGTATTGATAGTGTTGGAAGTATCGATGATTACATAGACAAAGGCAGAGGGGCAATAACCGCTGACCCGAATGATAACGGCAAATTCAGAGACCCTTCTTTAAGAAATATTGCGTTAACCGGTCCGTATATGCATGATGGCAGATACCAGACTTTAGACCAGGTGATTAATTATTATAGTGATAGTGTTCGGACTTCAGGAACGGTAGATGCTCAAATGTTTGTGGTAGTTGGTCACCCCGATGGGAAACGTCAATTTACCCAACAGGAGCATGATGATTTAATGAATTTTCTTAACTCGTTAACTGATACGGTTTTTACACATAATCCGAATTTTTCAAATCCTTTTTGACAAGGGTATATTATTTGGCTGATTGCGTTAGGGGTAGTAGTGGAAATCCTTTTTTGCTAATACCATACTCCCCCGCCTGCGGCACCCCCTCCGCAACGCCAAGTGCAACGCATGAGGGGGACATAAAGGCAAGCAAAAAAGATTGGAACGGATAACCCGCCCACGCGCTTTGACGGGGAACGCCATAATAAATTTTGTAACGTTTTTGTATTGTATTTTGAGAAGGCAGAAGCCTTCGAAGATTATTCTTAGAACATAACCGGACAATGACCGGGGCGAGGTCTTTTACGGAAACTGCCCTGATACATGAGTGAAATTTCGGGAGCCCCTATGGTTTTGGTGGCCGGCATAAGTTTCGAAATATTAAAATCGTAACTCAGTCCGCAGGTAAAACCTTTTACATCTAAACGGGTGCTGACAATTACGGCATCGAACAAACCGCGATATTGCGCACCGAGGTAGATGGCGGTTTTGCTGAGTTTCACATTACCTAAGGCGGCTTTTATATGGCAGCCCACATTAAATTCGTACGAAGTTCCCTGAACCAGCACCATGAAGTTAGGCAACACCGATACGCGGTCGGTAACCGGTATTGAAGCGCCTCCGTGAATAGTTATTTTCATGGCCAGTTTTTCGGGTTTTACCTGACCATCTACCCCGCTTGGCTGAAACGATATTTTGGGCTGGTTGATATGGCCCAGACTGAACCCGCAGAAAATATTTGTTCCCTTGCGGGTAACGGCACTATACAACATACCGATGGCAGCATCTGCAAAAATTATTTTTGTTTTCCCCAAAAATTCGCCTGTGCTGTTTGGATTAACAACACCTGTGTTAGGGTCGTACTGCGAACCGTAAACCCCCCTAGCCTGGTTAATACTGCGCACATTCAAACCGCCCTGAACCCCTGCAGAAAGCTGCATAGTTCCTCTGCGGTTAAGCATAAAGTGATAAGCAACCGTCAGGTCAACGTGATTTGAATTCAGATTTAAATCGCCAGCCTGGTCACTGAAAAATGAAAGCCCGATCCCTGCAAAACTGTTGGCACGGGTAATTTTACCAATAGCCATATCAGCTCCTCCAGCAAAAGTACGGTAGGTGTTGTTTTTAGAAAGCGTAACCCACTGCGTACGAAAGTTTGCATAAGCGCGATAATCACCTGCGTTCATACCTGCCAATGATGGGTTAAGCACCAATGGCGAAGCATTATATTGCGAGAAGTGAAGGTCTTGCGCCAACAGCGGCTGACAAAACATAAGCCACAATCCCGCCAGTGTTATCGCTTTATGTAAATAATTTTTCATAATTCAGTTTTAAGAATACGAATACTAAATCCCGTTTCCTTCGTTGCGGTTGAAGCCACTGTCTTTGCGAAGCAGATCTTCGTATACCGAAAGTTTGTTGTTCAGGCGTTTGTATTCTTCCACTACCTGCGAAAAATTGAGGCGGTCGAAAATTTGAAGGTTTTCATCATTCACCGGCACATCGAAGGCCAGCAGAAACGAAGTTTCTATTTTCATTACATCGCAAAAGCGCTGCATGGTTTCCATTTTCAGGTTACCGGCCTTTGTTTCGAGGCAGCTGTAAGCCTGCTGGGTAATTTTCATTTCCTGGGCAACCGCTGATTGCTTGTAACCGCGGTGTTCGCGGATTTTTCTGATTCTGTCTTGTAACATTGTTTTTGGTTTTAATTGTTATAAATGGATTGAGAAATATTTTTAGTGATTATCTGACAAGGGTTATGTTTCCGTATTTCAATACACTGCCTCCGTTCTGGCATTTTCCTTCGAGCACATAAGCAAAAGCGTTTACCGCTGCCGGTGCTCCGTTTACTTTTCCATCCCAGGTATCGGTGATGTTTTTAGTTTCATATACCATGCGTCCCCATTCGTCAAAAACCCGGAAGTAGTTGATGCTGGCCAGTACTTTAGAACTCAAGAACAATTCATCGTTCAGTCCATCACCATTGGGTGTAAATACATTTGGCATGAAAACAGATTCAGGATCGCATGCCATAACTTTTATCTGTACCGAATCGCTTGCGTGGCAACCGGCTTCATTGGTTCCGGTTACATACACCATTTGTGTTTGCGATGGATAGAAGTTCGTTTGACGGCACGAAACACAGCTAAACGAATCGGCCGCTGACCACATATACGTAAGTTGCTCGTGAGAGTTTGCCCACATGCCAACTTCTGCATAAGGAGTAGTGGTTACGCTTTCCGAAATATGAATATCCGGCAATCCGCTTATATGAACCGTTACTAAAGCAGTATCCGGTGTGCAGGTTTGTGCGGTAACGATTACACTAAAAGTAGTTTGGGTTTGTAACTTGTAAGCGGTTGGGTCGGCAATATTTGCATCCGAAAGATAATTGGCAGGTGTCCAATTGTAGGTAACACCGGCATCAGGCATATCTGCTACGTTTGATTCTAAATGAAAAGTATCGAGCGCACAAGCGGTTATATCACCAATGACAGTTACATCCAGTTTGTCAAGAACATTCACTGTAATCTCAGAGCTTACTGAACAGCCTAAATTATTGAAAGCTGTTGCAGTATAGACTACCGAATCAAGCGGAGTGCAAACCGGTTGAATTGCTGCAGAATCATTCAAATAAACAGCAGGCGACCATGACATTCTGAAGGCATTACCTGTATTGAGCACTACCGGTGAGTTTTTACAAACTTTAATAGAAGCTGATGTAAGAACCGGCAAAGATTCGGCCGTTACTTTCATAGTATCAATAGTTACACAACCATATTGACTGATAGAACTAACAATATACGAGGTAGTTGCTGAAGGAACGATGGTTAAACTTGAGCAGGTATCGCAACTAAGGTATGTTGACGGAGTCCATTTATACTTATCAGCACCTAATGACACAGATATTATTTTTCCTACACAAACTGAAGTGTCGCGCAATTGTAAAGTAGGAGCAGCATGAGTAACAACAGGTGGTAAATCGTAAGGAACACTGCATCCTACATAATCTTCAAGTATAAACTTTGGATTAAACGTGCCTATCTGTGTGTAAGTATGGCGAAAAACGATTGAATCGATAATAAGACCGCCATCACCTAAATCGCAGGATATTGTTTTTGTGTTGGAAGAGACAGTTGCAATGAAACTTGTAGATAGTGGACTACAACCTACGGACGGTGTTACCGAAAACTGACCAACCGGCCCTTGTACTTCAATTAAGTTAGGGTAAGTTATATTGTCTATACACCCGTTGATTGTTTTTACGGCTAACTTTACAGTAAAAATTCCCGGATGGAAATAGATGTGAGTTGGGTTAGCTGCGGTGTCGGTACTGCCGTCACCAAAGTTCCAAAAATATTTCACTCCGCTTTTATTAACGGTGCTGGTAAACAATGCAACAAACGGAGGACAAGGCGAAAATTTCTGATTAACAGAAAAATCACCTTGAATATCTTCAATAGTTACGTAATTCGGTCTAATTATAGTGCTATCACATCCTGGTCCATTTTTTACTGTAAGCGATACAGAGTAAGTTCCAGGGTTTCTATAATTATGTACAGGGTCTTGTAAATTGGAAGTATCTCCATCGCCAAAATTCCACAGATATGTGAAAGCACTAACTGCACCTGAGGTATTATGAAATGTTATAGGTGCGTTCGGGCAACCAATTGTAAGTGCAGAAAACCCTGTATTAGGTTTGTGGTTGTTTATTGATACTACATAATTAACAGGCATGCTACAGCCGTTACTATCAGTTATAACTACAACTACGGTATAGTTTCCGTTAGAACTATAGTTATGATTTGGGTTCTCTAAATTTGATGTACCTCCATCTCCAAAATTCCATAAAAATTGGGCAGCATTAGGGGTATTATTTACGAAACTAATGTTTGTTGTATCGTAACATCCTGCAGGTGGATTACTGGCAGAGATATTTGGGACAAAGCCCTGAATTATTGTAATATATGCAACTTTTGTCAGTGAGTCGATGCATGAAGCATAACCATATGTTTCAATCAACTTCACAGTGTAAATCCCAGGGGTAGTGTAAACGTGAGTAGGGCTATGATCGTTACTTCCTGTTCCGTCACCAAAACTCCAAGTGGAAATTCGTAGAAAGTTAGTGTTGTTACTGAAACTGATAGGTTCTCCGGTACAAGCCTGCTGTTTATCTGCATTAAAATCTACCATAAGTTCTGTAGCACCGACTTCATGGCTATAAGAATCAACACAACCATTAGAATTAGTTACAACCAAGGTTACCAATGTGCGTTCTTGATGATATGTATATGAGGGATTTGCAAGGTTTGAAGTTACTGTATCATGTAATGTCCAAAAACAGGTTAATCCAGTACCCATAGAAGTATTAGTAAAATTAATTAGCTGAGTCGCGGAACAACTATAATATGGCGATGCTGTAAAACTGGCATGAGGTTTTTGAGAAACATGTACATATAATTGTTTAGTTAAATTAGTCGAACAGTGGTTTGAGTCCTGAACTACTAATGTAATATCATAATCA
>CAIYOV010000065.1 GCA_903927935.1 uncultured Bacteroidota bacterium
AAACACAAACGTGTTTGGCTCTGCGGACGCTTCGGCACTGCAAAACACAATCGTGTTATAGTCTACGGAGGCTTCGGTACCATGAAACACAATCGTGTTATGCTCTGCGGATGCTTCGGCACTGCGAAACACAAACGTGTTAGGCTCTGCGGACGCTTCGGCACTGCAAAACACAATCGTGTTATAGTCTGCGGAGGCTTCGGTACCATGAAACACAATCGTGTTATCCTCTTCTGAGGTGCAGGCAGTTAAGCAAGGTTGCATTTTTACCTATCAGGTAGCAGTATTTATCGCTGCATTATCTTCTCAAGCGCCTTCTTTACACTTCCTTCAGCTAAAAGTATGCGGTTGCTTTCTTCATAGGTAAGTCCGGTGGCATCCATAATCATTTTAGTGCCGCGCTCAATCAGCTTGTTATTGCTCAGGTGCATGTGTACCATTTTGTTGTCGTGCACGCGTCCTATCTTAATCATCACAGCAGTGCTAATCATATTCAGCACCAGCTTTTGTGCGGTGCCCGCTTTCATGCGCGTGCTGCCGGTTACAAACTCGGCACCGGTAATAACCTCAATGGCAAAGTCGGCATGTTTGGCCACCTCGCTGCCTGTGTTGCAGGTAATGCAGCCGGTAATAATGTTATGCGAGCGGCAACGTTCAAGAGCCCCCGCCACATAAGGCGTGCGCCCGCTGGCGGCAATGCCCACTACTACATCTTTTGCGGTTAAGTTATGCAGTTGCAAATCGGTAAACCCCTGTTCACGGTCGTCTTCGGCAAACTCTACGGCCTGGCGTATAGCGCTGTCGCCTCCGGCAATCAAACCAATCACCAAACCCTGCGGCACACCGTATGTGGGCGGGCATTCACTGGCATCTACAATGCCCAGGCGTCCGCTGGTGCCTGCACCAATATAAAACAATCGACCACCGGCTAACATTTTATCGGCAATAGCATCTACTAACTTTTCAATCTGCGGAATTACCTTCTCTACGGCAGCAGCCACTTTCGCATCTTCTTTATTAATATTCGTAAGCAACTCACCGGTGCTCATCTTCTCCAGATGCCGGTAATGCGAAGCCGATTCGGTAGTGTTCATGATCGCGAAGATAGAAGAGAATTAAATACTGCCACGAATTACATAACAGAGAAAAATAATTTGCATTAATTCGTGCAATCCGTGGCAATAATAAATGGCTTTTTATTTTCGCGCTGAACGAATTGTATTTCACTTTTAGCTTTTGACTTTTAACTATTTACTTACAGATGGAACTCAACAAAACATACGACCCCAAACAAACCGAAGACAAGTGGTATAAATACTGGCTCGACCTCAACCTGTTTCACAGCGAGCCCGATGAGCGCGAACCGTTCACCATTGTCATTCCTCCGCCAAACGTTACCGGAGTGCTGCACATGGGGCACATGCTCAACAACACCATTCAGGATATCCTCATCCGCAAAGCTCGCATGGAAGGAAAGAACGCCTGCTGGGTTCCGGGCACCGACCATGCGAGTATTGCCACCGAAGCAAAAGTGGTGCAGATGCTCCGCGAACGCGGTATCAAGAAAAGCGATTTAAGCCGCGATGAGTTTTTGAAATATGCCTGGGAGTGGAAAGAAAAGTATGGGGGCATCATTCTCGAACAACTCAAGAAACTAGGTGCAAGCTGCGACTGGCAACGCACGCGCTTTACCATGGAAGAAAAGCTGAGCGATGCAGTAATTGAAGTGTTTATCGACCTTTACAAAAAAGGGCTCATCTATCGTGGCTTGCGCATGATTAACTGGGACCCTTCGGCAAAAACAACATTGAGCAACGAAGAAGTGCTGCACAGTGAAGAGAACAGTCAACTCTACTTTGTAAAGTATATGGTAAAAGGAAGCGATGAGTTTATCTCTGTTGCAACCGTTCGTCCCGAAACTATTATGGGTGACGTGGCAGTGTGTGTAAACCCGAACGATGAACGTTACAAAAACCTTGTTGGCAAAACTGTTATTGTTCCATTGGTGAATCGTGAAGTTCCGGTTATTGCCGATGACTATGTAGATATAGAATTCGGAACCGGTGCATTAAAGATTACACCAGCACATGATGTGAACGATTACGAGATTGGAAAGAAATACAACTTGCCGGTAATTGATTGTTTTAATGAAGATGGAACTATTGCAGAAGCCGCACAGGTATTTATTGGCGAAGAACGTTTCAAAGCACGCAAACTTGCTGTAGAGAAATTAGAAGCAGATGGTTTACTTATCAAGAAACAGGACTACCTCAATAAAATTGGAAGAAGCGAAAGAACAAACGCCATCATCGAACCACGCTTATCATTACAGTGGTTTGTAGATATGAAGAAGTTCTTTGAAAAGAACCCGCAAGTGCTGAATGATGTAATGAATGATGATATTCATTTCTATCCTGAAAAGCTGAAGAATACTTACAGGCATTGGATAGATAACGTGCGAGACTGGTGCATCAGCCGTCAGCTTTGGTGGGGACAACGTATTCCGGCTTGGTATGATGAACAAGGGAACTTAGTCGCGGTAGCAAAAACTGAAGAAGATGCATTAAAAGCATCCGGTAAAACAAAGTTGCATCAGGACGAAGATGTTCTCGATACATGGTTCTCTTCATGGCTTTGGCCCATCAGCGTGTTCGATGGTTTCGAAAACCCGAACAACAAAGACATCAACTATTACTACCCGACTAATGATTTAGTAACCGCACCCGAGATTATGTTTTTCTGGGTAATGCGTATGATAATGGCGGGCTACGAATGGAGAGGAGAGAAGCCGTTTAAGAATGTTTACTACACCGGTATAGTTCGGGATAAACTCCGCAGAAAGATGAGCAAGTCTCTCGGCAACTCACCCGACCCTCTTGACTTGATCGAGAAATATGGAGCAGATGGTGTACGCCTGGGAATGCTCCTGTGCTCTCCGGCAGGTAATGATATTCTGTTCGATGAAAAACTTTGCGAACAAGGGCGTAACTTCAGCAACAAACTCTGGAATGCACTACGCTTAGTAAAAGGTTGGGAAGTTTACGAAGGGGAAAATAAAGACAACAAAGTGGCCATCGAATGGCTCGAAAGCAAAATCAACAAAACCATTCTCGAACTTAATTCATCATACACCGATTTTCGTTTAAGCGAAGCCTTGATGACGCTTTATAAGCTGATATGGGATGATTTCTGTTCATGGTATCTCGAACTCATAAAACCCGATTATCAAAAGCCAATTGATAAATATACCTATGATAAAACGGTTGAGTTATTTGAAACTTTGTTGAAATTGCTTCACCCAATCATGCCATTCGTTACCGAAGAGATTTGGCACTTGCTTAACGAAAGAACAGGCGGTGCAAGCATTTGTGTAGATGAATATCCTAAAGCTGGAAAAGTAAATGATTTGCTCATTGTACAAGCCGAACTTACTTTCGAAATTATCACTAACATACGCGAGATACGTGCCAGGGCAAACAAGAAAAATACAGAAAGTGTAGATGCATTCTACAATGGCAGTGACACAATAATTTTCAATTCATTTAATGAAAAGATTGTCAAACTCGCCCGCCTCGGAAAATTAGAGAACGTGAAAGAAGATATTGCCGGTGCAAAAACTTTCATATCTAAAGCATATAAATTCTTCATCGTTACAGGTGAGGTTGCTAATGAAGAAGAAGAAAGGGAAAAGCTTTTGAAAGAGTTGGAATACACGAAAGGGTTCCTGGCATCTGTTGAAAAGAAACTTTCCAATGAAAAGTTCGTGGCTTCGGCACCTGTAAATGTATTGGAAAATGAGAAGAAGAAACGTGATGATGCGCTTTCAAAAATTGCTATGCTTGAGCAGTCATTATCATAGGAAGAAAATGAAATGATGTTATAACATAGGAAACTTTATCATTTGTAATAGTTTCCAAAACCCTTTGCTGTTGGGCATTTGAGCGGAAACTACGCTTAAATTTATTCTTCAAAAAATTTGGTTGACTATGTATAAAACCTACATTCGTACGATCAAACCCAACCCATGATAGGAAATTCTACTTACCCCAAAAGTACTGCACAGAATAAGCAGATGCACTATTCTCCAAATTTATTAAGCACTGTAAACAACGGGATCGACAATGCAAAAGTTGCTGTGATAGAATATGACAGCAACCAAAAAGGAATTTCCATTCGAGAAATTGAACCAATGGCAATTGTATATAAGGACAGAAAGCGTCATTTAGTGGGATGGTGCCGTTTGAGAAACGACTATCGGTCGTTTCGTTTAGACCGGTTAAACAGCATTAAATTAAAAAAGGAAGAATTCAGCAAGCGTGACGATTTCAACATTTCCTCTTTTCAGGATGATCCTAACGCAACTTACGATGACAATTTCGAAGAGCAGGATTAAAATATTAGACACACCAACAAAGACAGGGCTGCCTACCACGGGCGGCCTTACTTTTTTTATAGAAGCTTCTTTTCCTGCTTAATTCTTTCGTAAGCTTCTTTCACCTGCTGAAGTTTAAATGATAGTTTTTTCTTTTCTGTTTCGCTAAGATGAACGTTACGATCCGGGTGATATTTCAAAACAAGTTTCCGGTAAGCAGTTCTTATTTCTGCTATATCTGCTTGCTTCGTTACTCCAATTATTTCGTAGTAAGAACCTGTTTCTGCAAAAATATATTGAGAAAGTCCCGATTTTATTCTCTTAAAATCAACATCGTTAATGTTCAGATAACCTGCAATTTTGAAAATGAAGAAGTTCTCGCGGTCGCTTAATTCGCCATCGCTAATGGCTAAATCAAAAAGAAACTGAACCACCTGAATGCGAGTATTGTGTTTGGTATACATGCGTAACTGTTCGCAAACTACATTCAGGTCGTATTCTTTTTGTAGACAGTGTTGCAGAATCTGTGCTCGCTTATCCGCCAATTTTTCATCAAAGTGAGTATTCATAAACCGATTGGTAAAAGAAATTTCTACGAGCGAAACTTTGCGGTCAATCTTTATTAGGTAAGAGGCAAGAATTATCAGATTCACTTCAAAATCAGTAACAGTTTTGGATGAATCGTTTGAATCATTTTGATTTTCGGTAACACTTCCCGCTAAATAACCTAGTAAACCACCCAGAGGATTACCGGTTACCACCCACCCCAATCCAGCGCCAAGCCATTTTTCGTAATTAGTCATTGTTAACGCTTAGTGATGGAGTAATGCAGTTTGTTATTCATTACCAAATAAGCAAGAATAATTCCAGCGATGATAAAAGGCAGATTGAGTAATTGTGTTTTGCTGATGGTATTCAAAATCACTGCTCCATCGGGTTCTTTATAAAACTCAAGCATAAAACGAACTGTGAAAACAGAAATAAGAAATGTAACCAGGTAAATACCCGGTCTGGTTTCTTTATATTTATTGAACAGCACTACCATGAAAATCTGGATGAAGAAATATGCGATGCTTTCATATAAAACGACAGCATGACGCGGAATACTATCCACTTGCTCAAATACAAAAGCCCAGGGAACATTGGTTGGCTTACCGTATAATTCTGAGTTCATCAGATTGCCAAAACGGATGAGAGATGCAAGCATGACTACTGCAATTACTCCAATGTCTAATAGCCAGAAAAACTGAAACTCTTTATTGCGTTTGCAGAAAAGATACAAACCAATTAAGCCACCCACCACACCACCGTGACTTGCTAATCCCCCTTTCCATACAGCAATTATATCGACTGGATTAGCCAGGTAAAAATCGAGTTGATAAAAGATAATATGCGCTAAACGAGCACCAATTAAACCGCCAATGAAAATGTATTGAATAACCAGGGTTATTTTTTCATCATCACGGTTTAGTTTTTTGAAAACATACCGACCTATTTGAAAACAGGAGATTAGGGATAGTCCCCAAAAAATGCCATACCATTTAATAGAGAATATTCCGAATGAAACAAAATCGGGACTTGGATTCCAGTGAATGAAAAGTTGCATAAGCAATAATATGAAAAGACGTTTAGAGTTGTTCTTTCAGTTCAACCAAAAACTGGCGAACGTTTTTAAGTTTCTCAACTAAAAGGAACTTCTTCTTTTCTTCTTCAAACTTTGATTTTAGTTGCGTCTTTGCGCCATCAAGTGTGTAACCCTTTTCTCGGACTAAGTGATAAATTATTTTTAGCGTTTCAATATCTTCTTTTGTGAAGAACCGGTCACCCTTGGCATTCTTTTTAGGTTTAAGAATGTCGAATTGATTCTCCCAATAACGAAGCAGTGATGCATTTACATCTAACATCTCTGCCACTTCACCAATGGAGTAATATAGTTTCTCTATTTCTTTATCTTTCCAAGCCATTAGTCGAGAGTTTGACCTGGGTTATTAGATAATTCAATCATCTTTTCAAAGTCCGCATCTTTCAGGTCGTTGTAGTAAAAGTAAACCGGATTCATCACATCTCCGTTTTTATAAACTTCATAATGCACGTGTGGCCCCGTAGATTTTCCGGTACTGCCTGAAAAAGCAATTACATCACCGCGTTTAATTTTCTCACCAATACGTACTTTGAATTTAGACAAGTGGGCGTAACGGGTCTTATATCCATAACCGTGATTGATGATTACCTCATTGCCGTACCCTCCAAACGAATAGTTAACCTGCTCTATAGTTCCGTCACCTGTAGCATGCACTTCAGTTCCAGAAGGACAAGTAAAGTCCATTCCTTTATGAAACTCCTGAATCTTGTAGATAGGGTCAACCCGCCAACCGTAACCCGAAGCCATCCGCTCTAGTTTTTTATTCAGTACAGGTTGAATGGACGGAATAGAAGCAAGCATCTCCTGTTTGTTCTTCATTAGGTCAACAATTTCGTCATAGCTCTTGCTTTGAATTACCATTTGTTTTTTCAAACGGTCAACTTTTGTGGCAATATCTTTTATCAAATCGCCATTATCATATTTTTCAAGGTAGCGATATTTATTAACTCCACCCGAACCGGCTTGCCAAACATCTTTATCTATCGGGTCAGCCTCAAACATTACACGGTAAATATTTCCATCGCGATAATGCAGACCATCTAAAACACTGGAAAGCCGATCGACCTCCTGATTGATGATATAATACTGATCTTTCATTTCATTCAACTCAGCCTTTAGCACTTTTTCTTTAGGCGAGTCGAAGAACTTGTAATAGATGGTTGAAATAGCCAGTGAAAAAACCAAGGCTGCTACCAGAAACGAAACGAAACGGAAAATGCGCGTGCCCCAACCAATCACAGCTTTTTCGTAGCTGAGGGTATGCGCGTTAAATACAAACCGGTCTTTTTTCTTTAGCAATGCCATCTCTATCAGGTCTTTGGTGTTTTCTTTTATTTTCGCCCTCTCTTTAAACGGAGCTAAATTATCATCATTTTTCATTTAGAGTATTGTAGACATGACAAGCAGTGAGATTCGCAAGGCATTTTTAGATTATTTTGAAAGTAAAGGGCACAAGATTGTTCCCAGTGCACCTATTGTGGTGAAGAACGACCCAACGCTGATGTTCATCAACAGCGGAATGGCTCCGTTCAAGAATATTTTTTTGGGCAACGAACCTATTAAATACAAACGTGTTGCAGACACACAAAAATGTTTGCGCGTTAGCGGAAAGCATAATGATTTAGAAGAAGTAGGAGTAGATACTTACCACCACACCATGTTCGAGATGCTCGGCAACTGGAGTTTTGGTGATTACTTTAAAAAAGAAGCGATTGAATGGAGTTGGGAATTGCTGACGAAAGTTTACGGTTTAGAAAAAGACAGATTATACGTTACCGTTTTCGAAGGCGATAAAAAAGAGAATCTCGATTTTGATAAAGAAGCATTTGATGAATGGAAGAAATATATTTCAGAAGATAGAATAATCAACGGAAACAAGAAAGACAACTTCTGGGAAATGGGCGACACCGGTCCTTGTGGTCCTTGTTCCGAAATACATATTGATTTAAGAAGTGATGAAGATCGCAAAGCAATTGATGGGAAGAACTTAGTAAACGCTTCACATCCGCAGGTAATTGAAATATGGAATAACGTGTTCATGGAGTTTGAGCGCAAAGCAGATGGTAGTTTAGAAAAGCTGGCTGCGCAACACGTAGATACCGGCATGGGCTTTGAGCGTTTGTGTGTGGCTATTCAGAAAAAGACCAGCAATTACGATACAGATATTTTTCAGCCGATTATTCAAACAGTTGCGATTGATGCAGGAATACAATATGGACTCGATAGAACTTCTGATGTAGCGTTAAGAGTTATTGCCGACCATATACGTGCAATAGCATTTTGTATTGCTGATGGTCAACTACCAAGTAATACAGGTGCGGGGTATGTGATAAGAAGAATTCTTAGAAGAGCAGTTAGATATGGTTATTCCGTTCTTGAATTCAAAGAACCATTTTTATGTAAATTAGTTCCACTACTTGCGGATCAATTCGAAAATGTTTTTCCTGAATTGAAAGCGCAGGAAGGTTTTGTTGAAAACGTTATTAGAGAAGAAGAAAATTCTTTTCTCAAAACTCTGGCAACTGGAATTTCAAAATTGAATACATACATAGGCGAAGGATTGCCAGAGACTCTAGGAAAAGAATTTGTCATTGATGGAAAATTCGCATTTGAACTTTTTGATACATATGGATTCCCTTTAGACCTTACTCGATTGATTGCAAGAGAACACGGTGTAAGTGTGGATGAAGAAGGATTCGACAAAGAAATGACTGCGCAAAAGCAAAGAGGAAAAGCCGATGCTACCAAAGAGCAAAGCGATTGGATAAATGTAAGTGAAGATGTAAAGACCGATTTTATCGGTTACGATTTTACCGAAGCTGTTACGCATGTGGTAAAGTATCGAAGTATTAAGCAAAAGGATAAAGAACTGTTTCAGGTGGTGCTTGACAAAACTCCTTTTTATGCCGAAAGCGGAGGACAGGTTGGCGATACCGGTTTCTTGGATTTTGCAGGAGAGAAAGTAGATGTGATTGACACCAAAAAGGAAAACGATTTGATTGTTCACTTTGTTAAGAAATTACCTGCTAAAGTTGATGTTACTGTTCACGCAAAAATAAATACAAACAAGCGCAGCGATACAATTAAGAACCACTCGGCTACTCACTTGTTACAATCTGCTTTGCGCATTGTTCTTGGTTCACACGTTCAGCAAAAGGGTTCGTTGGTGAATACCGATTATCTGCGATTCGATTTCTCTCACTTCAGTAAAATGACTGATGAGGAAATTTCCAAAGTAGAACAGATAGTGAATGAAAAGATAATGGAGAACATTGCTTTAGATGAAAGAAGAAATGTCCCTATTGAAGATGCGAAGAAGTTGGGAGCAACGGCATTATTCGGTGAGAAGTATGGTGAGTTTGTTCGTGTAATCACCTTCGATGAGAAATACAGCCGTGAGTTATGCGGAGGTACGCATGTAAGAGGCACCGGTGAGATAGGTTTGTTCAAGATTACTTCTGAAAGTTCTATTGCATCAGGCGTAAGAAGAATTGAGGCAGTAACAGGAAAGAAAGCTATTCAATTAGCGAATTCTGCAATTAGTGAATTAGCCAATGTTAAAGCAGCATTGAACAACACTAAGGATGCTGTGAAGTCAATAGATACTTTGAAGAATGAGAATGAAGAATTGAAAAAGCAATTGCAGCAGTTTGAAGACAAAGCAGTAGCTGATTTGAAAAAGCAAATTATTTCTGCTATCGAATACTTTGGCTCTGTTGAATTTTTTGCTTCCACTAAAATTGAATTGAATACAGTTGAAGCACTTCGTAAATTGGGCATTCAACTTACCAACGATTTAAAGGGTAATTTTGTGTTGTTGCTGGCTTCTTCTATTAATGGAAAGAATGTAGTTCATCTTCGTCTAGCACCTTCTTTGAACATCAACGGTAATCAATTATTAAAAGAAATTGCTCCGACTATTAAAGGGGGAGGACCGGCAGATTTTGTTCAGGCAAGTGCAGGAAGTATGAGCGAAGTGGAAGATTTAATTGTAAAACTGAAACAGAAGTTTGCATAAATGTCTGACGATAAATATTCAAAATACGAAGTAGTGGTAGGACTTGAAGTTCATGCCCAGCTTTCCACGCACAGCAAAATGTATTGCGGTGATTCGGCAGAGTTTGGCGGTTCTCCTAACACGCATGTGAGTGTGCTTTCGCTTGGTCATCCGGGCACTTTGCCAATGGTAAATGAAAAGGCTATTGAATACGCAGTAAAGATTGGCTTGGCAACACATTGCCAAATTCGTTATGAAAATCAGTTTGCACGTAAAAATTATTTCTATGCCGATTTGCCGAAAGGTTATCAGATTACACAGGACAAAACTCCTATCTGCACCGGTGGGCATATTGATGTGGACACAAACGGAGTTAAGACAAAAATAAATCTCACGCGCATTCACTTAGAGGAAGATGCCGGTAAATCTATTCACGATATTGACCCTTATTTTACACTTGTTGATTTGAACCGTGCCGGAGTTCCTTTGATTGAAATAGTTTCTGAACCGGATGTAAGAAGCGGTGATGAAGCGATGGCTTATCTGAATGAAATTCAGAAACTCGTTCGCTATTTAGGAATTTGCGATGGCAACATGGAGGAAGGTTCTATGCGTTGTGATGCAAATATTTCTGTTCGTTTAAAAGGTTCGAATATTTTGAATCCACGCAGCGAAGTGAAGAATATGAACAGTATGCGTAATGTAAAACGCGCTATTGAATTTGAATTTATGCGCCAGATAGATGCATTGGAAGCAGGAGAGAAGATGGTGCAGGAAACTCGCGGCTTTGATGCTGTGAAAGGAGTTACGCTTTCTCAGCGTAGTAAAGAGCACGCGCACGATTACCGTTATTTCCCCGAGCCGGATTTACCACCGGTGTATGTTACGGACGAATATATTGCAAATGTAAAAGCGCACATGCCCAAACTGCCGAATGAGTTGAAGCAGGAATATATGCAGCAATACGGCTTACCCGAATACGATGCACGCATTATTACGGATGAAAAAGAATTAGCAGAATACTTCAATCGGTTGCTCGCTGAAACAAAAAATTATAAAGCTGCTTCAAACTGGATTTTAGGACCGGTGAAGAATTCTTTGAATGAGCATAGTGTTCATATTTCTGATTTCAAAGTATCTCCATCCAATCTTGGAAAGTTGATTGCACTGATTGATGAAGGCAAAACAAATTTCAGTGTGGCTTCTGCCAAAATATTTCCTGTTTTGGTAGAAACCGGTAAAGACCCCTTACAGATTGCTGAGGAATTAAATCTTCTTCAAAACAACGATGAAGGAATGATTGCAGGACTGGTAGAACATGTAATTGCTAAATATCCCGAAAAAGTTGCCGAATATCGCGCAGGAAAAAAAGGTTTGTTAGGTTTATTTGTAGGAGAAGTGATGAAACTCTCTAAAGGTAAAGTAGACCCTAAATTGACGAACAGATTAGTAACCGATAAACTCGAATCATAAACAAAAAACAAAACTTACATGCGCAGACTACTCAACATTTTTCTTCTACTTATATTTTTCTCTTCATGCAATCTGGCAGGAGGCAGTGATAAATATTCTATTCAGGGAACGGTAAAAAACAACGCTGCAAAATCCGTTGTCCTTGAAAAGCTTGGATTGCAGGCAGTAACAGCAGTTGACTCCGCAGCTATTGACGAGAAAGGTGCTTTTAAAATGCAGGGCGTTTCAGAATCGGGATTCTATCGCTTAAAATTGGATACCAAAACTTTTTTTCTATTCCTGTTAGAGCCGGCAGAATTTAAAGTGGAAATTGATCCTTCTGCGCAAGAAGTATTTAAAATTTCAGGAGGCAAGCAAAATGATGAATTTCAGAAAGCATTCAAACAACTTGGTAATACGCAACGCGATTTGCAAGGGTGGAATATGGCTTACCAAATGTATGGTCAGCAGGGAGCTTCGCAGGATACCATGATGTATGTGCAGCAGCAATTGCAAGCCGTGGCAATGAAATTTGAAGGTATGATTCGCGATAGTTCTAAAACTGCAAAGAGCCCGCTCGTTGCCATGTTTTATGTAACCAACGGACCTGTTGATAAATTTCCGAAAGAAAATCTGGCAGTAATTCAGCGCTTGGAAAAAGAATTGCCAAAGTCATCTTACACTAAAGAGTTTCGCGATATCTATACTAAATATGAGCAGCAGGCAAAGCAGCAAAACCAACCACGCCAACAGGCACAGGATGTAAGCGTTGGTAAGCAAGCTCCGGAGATTGATTTGAAAGACCCGAACGGTAAGAACATTAAACTTTCATCGCTCAGAGGAAAAGTTGTGTTAGTAGATTTTTGGGCAAGCTGGTGTGGCCCTTGCCGTATGGAAATGCCGAATGTTGTAGCCGCTTACAAAAAATTTAAAGACAAAGGTTTTACCGTTTATAGTATATCGCTCGATAAAGAAGCTGGTGCATGGAAAAACTCTATTGCTGCACTTGGAATGACTTGGGAAAACCAGGTAAGCGATTTGAAATGGTGGCAGAGCGAAGCAGCAGCTACTTATGGTGTGCAGGGAATTCCGGCAGCGTTTCTTTTGGACCGAGATGGTAAAATTGTAGCTGCCAATCTTCGCGGCCCGGCCCTTGAAGAGAAGATTGCGGAACTGATTAAATAGTTTCTTAGTTTCAGTTTGAAACTGATAGAAGCATGAACAAAAATTTGAGAAGTATTCTTTTTGTTTTTGTAATTCTTTTCAGCAGCTCAAAACTTTTTTCAGCAACAAGCGATTCGCTTCAGATTAAAAAATTTAAA
>CAIYOV010000066.1 GCA_903927935.1 uncultured Bacteroidota bacterium
CATACCATAACCCAACATACCTACTCCTTTTTTAAATGCCGTAATATCTCCTTTACCGGTTCCTGCTAAATACATGTTATGATTTAATTTTTGTGGATGACAAATAAATTGAAGTGATTAAAAATATAAGGGTGGCAAATCATTTCCTAAGAATACACTGATTAAATTTTTATAAAACCCGAAACGTAAGTTTCGCTGATAAGAATTGAGCACACACGAAATATTTTTGCATGTTTGCTATGTAATAGAAACGCTTTGGAATGAAAAAAATTTTAGTAGCTAACCGGGGAGAAATTGCCCTTCGTGTAATGAAGAGTGCCAGGGAAATGGGAATTAATACGGTAGCTGTTTACTCTGAGGCAGACCGGAATTCACCTCATGTGCGCTATGCTGATGAAGCGGTTTGCATCGGTCCGGCTTCTTCCAAGGAATCGTATTTGAGAGGAGAAAAGATAGTGGAAGTGGCAAAGATGCTGGGCGTAGATGGCATTCATCCCGGCTATGGATTTTTAAGTGAGAATGCTGCGTTTGCCAAACTGGTTGAAGAAAACGGAATCACTTTCATTGGTCCGACACCGGAGGCAATTGAGATAATGGGAAGTAAACTGGCGGCTAAAGAAGCGGCTAAGAAGTTTGATATACCAATGGTGCCCGGAAGTGAAGGAGCTATTACAGATGTGAGCGAAGCAAAATTGATAGGAGAAGAAATAGGTTATCCGATTCTGATAAAAGCAAGTGCAGGTGGCGGTGGAAAAGGAATGCGCATAGTTGATTCTTCGGAGGTGTTAGAAGAACAAATGCAGCGTGCACAGAGCGAAGCCATCAGTGCTTTTGGTGACGGCAGCGTGTTTATTGAAAAATATGTCGGCTCTCCAAAGCATATAGAAGTGCAGATTCTAGGTGATAATTACGGCAACATTGTTTATCTGTTCGAACGCGAATGTTCTGTTCAACGGAGACATCAGAAAGTAGTAGAAGAAGCACCGAGCAGTTGTTTAACTCCCGTAAAGCGGAAAGCAATTGGTGAAGCTGCAGTGAAAGTTGGAAAATCGTGCGCTTACATTGGAGCAGGAACCGTTGAGTTCTTAGTAGATGATGAATTGAATTTTTATTTCCTTGAAATGAATACGCGTTTGCAGGTGGAGCATCCGGTTACTGAAATGATAACCGGTATTGATTTAGTAAAAGAGCAAATTAAAATTGCAAGAGGAGAGAAGCTGAGTTTTACACAGGACGATTTACAAATGCGCGGACACGCTATGGAGTTGCGTGTATATGCCGAAGATCCGATGAATAATTTTCTACCGGACATAGGAAAGTTAGTGCAATACAAAAAACCGGAAGGTCCTGGTGTGCGGGTTGATGATGGTTATGAAGAGGGAATGGATATTCCGATTTACTACGACCCGATGCTTGCCAAGTTAGTTGGTTATGGTAAAGACAGGACAGAAGCTATTGAAAGATTACTCCGCGCAATTGACGATTATAAAATAGTGGGTGTAAAGAACACTCTTGCGTTTGGCAGGTTTGTGTTGCAGCATGAAGATTTTGTTTCGGGAAAGTTTGATACCAACTTTGTTGGAAAGAATTACAAGCCCGAATATTTAAAGCACGAAAATGATGATGAAATAGAAATTGCAGCTTTAGTGGCGGAGCATATTTTTAGTGATAATAAGTTTGCTGGTAATAACACAACCAAAGGCAGAACTTCATCTGTTTCGGCAACCGGTAAAAGTAATTGGGTAAAGAACAGAAGTTCTTACCGCGATTAAAACGGATAGCCAATTGCTAACTGAAACTGCCCGGTTTTAAATGCCTGACCATCTTTAAACTGCCAGCGTTTGCCTTCCAGTCTTCTTGGGTCGCGTAAAGGGAAGCCATAATCGAAGCGGATAACAAAGAAGTTAAAATCTAAACGCAGACCTGCACCGGCATCAACTGCAAACTCACTCCAGAACCGTTTAAAATTAAACTCGCCTAATGTTCGGGTATCCTTTCTAATCAACCACACGTTACCGGCATCTGCAAACACAGCACCTTTAAGCCATTTGTAAATATCGAATCGTATTTCGGCATTCATCTCCAGCTTAATATCACCGGTTTGATTGAAGAAGCCGACATTCTTTTTCTCACCGGTTTCCGCATCATAAGCTGAAGGATCAGAATATCCGCCCGGTCCAATCTCACGAATTAAAAATCCGCGTAAACTGTTCGGTCCACCAACAAAAAATTGCTTTACAAAAGGTAAGGCTTTGGAATTTCCATAAGGCACACCAATACCCGCATAAGTGCGCATGGCAAACGCGCTATGGTTATCCATTTGAAAATGATTGCGCCAATCGGCATCAATGCGGAAGTATTGCGAGAATGGGCGTTTGGCAATCAGGTAAGTTTGATTCGCACTTTGCAGGTTTGCCAACTTAAAGCCCGCATAAATAATGTTGCCTGCGGTTTCGATATTGGTGCGGAAATACATCGATGTTTTATCCTTATCTGTTCGCTGATTATTATATGTAAAGGTGTAGTTGGGTCCGATAATCACCTGCTCTTCAAAACTGCTTTTTAAAATCGGATTCAGGCCTAATCTGCGTTCAAATTCATCTCCGCGTTTAGGCAGCAAATAAAAGCTCACAGCAATAGGATTAAAGAGGTGTGTTTTATTTCTGTTCTCAGCCCACTCGTAACCAAAGGCAAAATTGAAATGGTGTAGCTGGTAAAGGAAGGCCACATCGCCCAGCGTATCAAAGTCGTAACGATGTTCGAAGTTATAACCCACGGTAATTTTTGTTCTGGGGTTTGTGTTGCGCGAAAAAATCTTAGCACGAAACGGAACTAAAAATTTATTGATATAGTAAGTAATATTTACCCCTGCGGTGGCAGTTATTATCTGCACCTTTTCCTTCTTGCTGAATTTTAATTGCACCCCGCTGGAGACATCAAACAAAAGCTGGTCGGCTCCCTTGGTGAGGTTTTTGTTTTTGTAAGAAAATGTTACTGCTGTTCCAAACAGTCCTTCGTTAGTTACGTTCACCTCACCCGTGGCGGTAACCGCCTGATGTTTTGCCGGGGTAAGCGAGATAATGCAATCGACATAATTTCCTACTGCATCTTTCACTTTGGAATAATCTACACTGATGAATTTGAAAGCTCCCAACAACGAAAAACGGTTGATGGTTTTCAGTTCCTTGTCTTTCATGTAAAGGTCATCATGCTTAAAATAAACGGCATCTATAAGCACGCTCTTCCTGAAATTCGCTTTTTGTGCTATCAACATGTATTCACCGGCCATTACCGTATCGCGAAGCGTTGAGTCGCTCAAGCGCTCAGCGGCATAATCAGAAATGATATAGATGTTATTGATGCGGTATTGCTCGTGCTGGGTGCTGTCGTTGGGCTGGTTGATGGTGATTTTGATGTTCACTATATTTTGCTGCGTAGCAGTATCCAAATCAAACGTTACGTATTCGCGGTTAAAAAAGTAGTAACCGTTATTGCGCAACACATTTTCTATTCTGTCGCGCTCGTTCTTTAAACTGACAATGCTGAACCGGTCACCTTTTTTGAGAAAAGTATTTTTGCGGCTTTCACGCACCAGCGAGTCGCAGGTGTTGTGATTGCCGGGTAATGCAACATCGCCAATTTTCCAAAGTTCTTTTGTTTCTACATTAAACTGAATGCGCGTGCGTTTATTTTTGGTAATTACCGTATCGGTTACCTGGGCATGGAAATATCCATAGTTAAACAGGTAGTTCTCCATATTGGTAACACTTTTGCTGACCAGTGTTGAATCGTAAATAACTGGTGGTTCGCCCACTTTATCAATAATCCATTGCTTGAATTTGGTGAGCCGCTTGCCCCGCGTAGCACTGTGATACAGCCACAGGCGAAAAGGCATGAATCCTAAAAAACGGAGATTGGGTTTTTGTGCGGCAATTTTGCCGAGGTCTTCCCGTATTTTTTCTTTTTCGGCAGTCGTGGTTTTGTTTTTGAGAATAAACTTATTCTTCACCAATAGGCTTTGCCCTTCGGGAAGATTCTTTACCACCCTGCAGGAGGGTAGGAAAAATAAAAGAGCGCAGAAGCAGGCTAGCGTTAAAAATATGTTCCTAAAAGGCTTCTGCATTTAAAATTTGAATTTACTTTCCATCCGAATTCAAATTTTTATCCGGATATGCTTTCTAAAACACAACTTGGTTTTATTCGTTCGCTGCATCAAAAAAAGTTCCGCCAAATGTATGGCAAATTTTTAGTTGAAGGCGATAAACTGGTGCGCGAGTTGCTGACAAGTCATTTCAAGGTTGACGCTATTTATAAACTACACAGTGCGAATTACGAAGTGCGCAACCGGGCAACTGAGGTAATTACCGTGAACGATTTGGAATTGAGGAAAATATCTACGCATGAAAACCCGAATTTGGTGGTGGCTGTTGCAGAGATTCCAAATTTCAATTCTCAAATTCCAAACCCTAAATTGGAAGATGGCTTACACATTGTTTGCGATAACCTCAGCGACCCGGGCAATGCCGGAACTATTATCCGCACGGCTGACTGGTTCGGTATTGAAAAGGTTTTCTTTTCCGAAAACTCGGTTGACATTTATAATCCCAAAGTGGTGAGCGCGGCAAAGGGTTCGTTGTTCAGGGTAAAATGCAGTTATATTGATTTGCCGAACTTGTTTGAAGCTAACCGGCATATTAAAGCTTACGGAACGTTCATGAGCGGTGAAGATATTTACACGACAAAACTTAATAAAAGCGGTTTCATTGTTATTGGCAACGAAGCCAACGGAATAAGCCCCGAATTACTTCCTTTTATTACCGACCGTATTACCATACCCCGGTTTGGTAAAGCAGAATCACTGAATGCTGCGGTAGCGGCAGGCATTGTAATGAGTGAGTTTTGCAGAAAATGACCGGAATAACCTGATTTTTCTTTAGAAAGACTCAGATCCATTATTGGAAGCCTCAAAGTCTCTATGGGGATAGTCATTTCCATTATGGGAAGCAAGAAATCCGTCATGGACTGTCGGAATTCCGACAACGGCTGTCGTAATTCCGACAACGGCTGTCGTAAATCCGACAACGGCTGTCGCAAATCCGACAGCGGCTGTCGTAAATCCGACAACGGCTGTCGTAAATCCGACAGTCGTTGGTATTTTCTAAAGAGGATTTGGCTCTTCCGAAAAGGACTTTATGGTTGCCGGATAACGATTTGCTTTAACTCAAAAGCGATTAACCTCTTCCTAAAAAGAAATATTGATAAATCAATACAGAAAGAGTTCAAACCCGTTTCGGGGTTTGGTGACGGTGAGGGGAATCAGGTTAGTTTGGGGAAGAGAATGAAAGTTATGAAAGACCTTCTTCTTTTATTACTGCCTGTCTGAAGAAGGAATAACCGCTGATACATCTGCTTAAATACTTCCCCTATTCAAACTTTAAATCACCGTTATATCATCACGGTTTTCGAACAACCTTATGCGATGGTAATTTCCTTTAAATCAACATCAGTTATTCACCATCAATTTCTGCTTGGCTGTAATGCCGTTGGTAATTACATCAGCAATATAAATACCCGGTGACAGAAAATCTTTTATTGGTAAATTAATCAGCATTCGGGCTTCAGTTTTTTCTCCTTGGTAAATTCGGCTAAACATTTCGCGTCCGTTAAGGTCGTAAATAAACACCTGTATTTGTTCAGAAAAATCCACTACCTGAATGTTTATTTCCCGCTGAGCCGGGTTAGGATAAAGCAAGAAAGAACTTTGAGCACTCATGTTAACTGCTACAATAGCTGAGTAACTAAAGTTGCCATCAAAATCAGTTTGTTTTAAACGATAGTATGAAACACCTGTTAGAGGATTCACATCTTCAAACGCATATTCCAGCATACCCGTGTGATTACCGGCTCCGTTTACCCTGCCTATTTCGTTAAAGTCAGTTCCATTGATGCTTCTTTCAAGGGTAAAATAAGCGTTGTTTATTTCCAGCGCGGTGCTCCATTTTGTTTGTATTGTTTTAGTATCAGCCTTTGCTTCTGCTTCGAACGAAACCAATTCAACCGGCAATGGCGAGCCATTTGTATTGTTGCCATGCAGCCAGTGTTCTCCGTTGGCGGATAGACCGATTGTGATGTATTTACCACCAAGAATTGACCCGTTACCTAATTGACGGTGATATACTAACATCGTGGCATTGGTAGTGTTGTATGAATCGTCCTCGTCCGGTCCTTCGTATTGAGTGCTTCCTAAATCGGCAATGGTATTAATGTCGTCAGACATTATTGGGGTATTAGCTGCCGCATTCGTTAATGCACCTAATTCTGTATTGGTAAACGGAAACTTTACCTCCACAGCGGGTGTTAAACCAGTGCCGTTAAAATCCAGTACAAAATTTCTACTTAAGGCTGCATCGAGCCCCCCCTGATTGTTGGCTATTAATACAGGACTTGGTTTAGCATAAACAGTAGCTGTTATGGTTCCTAAATCGTGCCCTTTGTCATTGATAACAGCAATTAAATCTCCGCTAGCAGTGGTCAAATAAACATCTCTTCCTTCTGCGGCAGACGTACAACCACAAGTGGCACTAGTACCGTTAGCTACAATTCGAGATGGTACGCGTGCGGTGGCGGTATAATTAGTAGCAACGGATGTGCATCCGAAAGTATCTTTTACATAATAGTTCTGATTAGAACCGTTGGCAATATGAACCGTGTCGTAAGTATGATAAGCAGAGCCGTTAATGCTATAGGTAAAAGGACTTGTTCCGTTTGTATGACCAATTCTGATTGTAGTATTTCCATCGGTCCCGGCACAGGATTGGTAAGCAATCGTTGCGGTTGGTTGTGTGTTTATAGTTAATGTATCTGCATTAGAGACTACTGTTCCATTAAGGTTGGTAAATACAGCACGGTATTTATAGTTGCTCAACCCTGTAACATTTGATATAGTAAGTGTATCAGATGTAAAGTTGCCGTAAACACCGCCATCTGTACCGCTTGTTATGTCGGCAAAAATTCCTGTATTAGGGTCACGCTGCCAATGAGCGGAAGGGGTAGGTAAAGAGGTAGAACCACTGGCAATTGAGGTGTTTGTTCCGGGACAAGCAGTCATGTTACCTGCTTGAGTGGAAACCATCAGTGAGCTTTTTTCTCCTAATTGATAAGTTCCAAAAAGTGTTTGACCGGTAACCCTTACCGTGTTAGCTGTGCGACTACCTATAGAAGCAGTATCCCAGGTTCCTCCTGTTAATCTTCGAGCCACAAAACTATCCGGTACAGAGCCGGCATCAACATCTCCGGCTATGAAGGTGAATGTTGGCGAATAAGACGTAAATCCGGAAACACTGCTATTCGATAATGTCCATGTGCGATTTATACTTTTAGAACCGTTTATTCCTCCGTTTGCAATAGTGGCAGCATCTGCCGGTGTCGTATATGCAGTAATTGAACCTGAACCGGTGGTGCTACCCGAAAAGACTATTGTAAAAGGGGTATATGCACTGCCGTCACCTATATCAAATCTTCTTGATGGTGCGCTTGTATTTGGAATACTTATTTGCTCGTTACCATAAATGTATTTACCCGCACCTGCGCCCATTGCAGAGGCGGCAGAATTTAAAGTTACTCTATAAGTATTTGTTTGTATTACACCGGCTGAAAAAGTTAAAGTGTCATTTATAGTAATATCTCCGGTAAGGTTAACGTATGATCCGGTATTGTTTATCTGAAGTTTGGCGAATGCACCGGTAGATGCTATGTTTTGTGTTGCTGTACCGTTCATGACGATTGATGAACCGGTGTTTATAAAGGTGCCGCCAGTCATATTCCAGTTGCCGGCAACGTTAACGGTTGAAACTGTGCCGACATTAAATGTACCTGCTACAATATTCATGTTCCCATTTAAAGTCAAACTCGTTGTGCTATCCCCGACACTTAAAGCACCAGCATTTTTATTTATTGTCAGGTTTTTAAAATTCTGATTCGTTGAGCTGCCGTTAATGGCTTGTGCGCCTGTTCCGTTGAAGATTACTGTACTGTTCGAAGGTGAAACAATTGCACCGTTATTTGTCCAGTTACCTCCTGTCATATTTACAGTTGTGGCGGTACCCACGTCAAATGCTCCTGCATTCAACTTAAGGGTTCCGCTGATATTTAATGTTGCAATACTGCCCACAATCCCAAGTTTAGATGATCCCTTGTTTGAGGTTAGGTTATTGAAACTTGTGGTGATTGCCGTTCCTTTAATAGCTTGGTCAATAGTATCGTTAAAAACAACGGTGCCTGTTCCGGGAATGAAATTTCCTCCGTCATTTACCCAATCGCCCAACGCATTAATAGTGTTTGCTGTTCCTTTGTCAAAAGTACCAGCTTTCAGTGTCAGGTCGCCATTAAGTGAAAGCAATGTGGTGCTTCCTCCAACGGTTAAGCTATTGGCACTTTTGTTAACGTAAATGTTATTGAATGTTTGGCTTGCAATTGTTCCTCCGATAGTTTGTGTGGAATTACCGGTAAAGTAAACGCTACCGCTGGAGGCATTAAATACAGCTCCGCTATTGAGCGTCCATCCGGTTGAACCGTTAATGTTGATACTCCTGCCACCATCATTAATAGTTCCTGAACTAATTATCATACCACCGGCTGTAATGCTGTCTGATAATAAAGTTGTGCCTGAAGAAGCGTATGTAAAAATACCTCCGATAGTAAGGGCAGTATTATTATTGAGATAGGAAGAATTTTGTATGTCCAGATTGTTGGCAATATTTGAAACCCCGGATAAATCGTATGGAGTAACCCCGGTCATTTTTAAATTGTAATACTGTGCAGGGTGAACAATACAGGTGTCTGTAGTTTGATTTAGAGTAACTGTTCCACCGGTGCAAGAGTAAGTACCTGCCAGTTCAGGATAGTTAAGGGTATGGTTGCTGCGGGAAAGTTTTAATTCGCTCGTACCACTCATAGTTAACCCTCCGTTTCCAGAAATAACTTTTGTGCTTTCATCTATGATAGCCGATCCTGATAAAATAAGCATATGGTCTACCGTGAGGTTAGCAGCTAATGTTTTGGTTCCGCTATTGGAAACTTTAAGGTCGTAGTAGGAACTAAATGGAACAATAATGGTTTGTGCTCCGCTTCCGTTATATTCAACTGTGTTAAGAGAAATAGCAGCATCTAAGATTCCTGTAGAAAGCATTGTACCGGTTACGCTTAGTAAAGAAGATACGTCATTGGTCCATACTGAAGTGGATGCCGCACCGGTCAAATCTCCGTTGATATTGATTGTTCCCGCATTGGTTATGGTAGTGTTGGCTGCAAGTGCGAGCGCAGTAGTTGTTGCTCCGGTGCCGATAGTGATAGCCGTTCCGGATGTTATCAGTTTGTCATTTGTGATAGGAAAAGTTCCGCCTGCTGTAGTGGTGTATGTCCCTCCGTTGCCGCTTAAGCGGGATCCGCTACCGTCAAAAACCAAGCTGGCTCCTGATGCCATACTTAAGGCACCCGACAGTATCAAATCTCCGTTTATCGACAACGTGCCCGAAGACTGCGTGTAGTTTGTTCCTGAAGGCATATTAAATGCACCAACAGCTGTAACATTTCCGTTTACAGTGGGTGAAATTGACGATGATAGTTTTATCTGATTCTGCACTATAATGCTTCCATTATTGGTAAAAGTACCTGTTCCATACATGGTCATGTCGTTACCTACATTTAGCGTTTTTGTACTATTGATGGTAAGGGTGGACGTGTTTTTGATATCTAAAAATTTTGCACTGTCAGAGGCTGTAAGTATAACGGTGTGTCCCGCTTCAATAGTGGCATATCCCGAACCGGTAGGTGTGCAGTCGCAACTGACACCGGAACCTCCTGCTGTATAACTCCAAGTGCCGTTACCAGCGGTAACGTCATTCCAATTTCCGCTTTTGCGGGAATAAACATATTGGTAAAAAGGAGTAGCCAATTTGTTTTTGGTAGCTATTACCCAAGCGTTGTTAAGATTGGTAAGTGTAAGTCCTGTACGGTGTCCAATTGGACTAACTAAAGTTCCTGTTGTAGCAGCATGGGTTCCGCAACTGCCCATCACACTGCTGCTATATGTTTCTAGTTTTAAATCAGTTAAAGCACCTGCTGATCCCAGATCTGCGTACTGAACGTCTAAGTTATAAGTTCCTCCTGCTAAATTGCTGGTGGAAATATCCGAGTGCATATTAGCAATTTGCTGAATAGCTGTTCCGCCATTATCAATATAAGTTACAGCTGTAACACCGGAAATATTGGTGTGGGTTACAGATACATATCCGGCAGTGGTCGGACTAACGGTAGAATTGATTGTAATTGGACGGTAATCTAATCTGGTACCAATGGGAAATAATCCATATTTATTACCTGAATTACTGGTAATAGCAGTTGCCGGAAACCAACGTTTAAAGGTGCCACCATATAATTGACCCGCTGTATAAACCAATGCGGCACCTGCATTGTTGCCGAGGATAAGCGTATTACTGTTTATATCTACTTTGCCGGCAGACAAAGTAAGTGTACTTGTAACTGTCAGGTCGTCCATTAACTTTATCAAGGTAGCGGCCGTAGCAATAGTCAGATTGTAAAAAGTCTCGACACCGTTGGAGTTTATGGTTTGTGTAACACCTCCATTAAGAGTTACTGTAAAAGTAGAGGGCGTAAAACTTCCTCTGTCATTCCAGTCACCCTTCACTATTATATTACCGGCTAATGTTAGCGTATAGTTAGGGTCTATTTGAAAATTGCCGAATGTAATTGCAGCGGTTGGAATTATTGTTGAGGTGCCCTGAAATACTGTTGTGCTTCCTACTGCAAAAGTAAGTGCTGTAGTTGAGGCAGTTAGTCCTTTTGCGAACTTAATAGTACATCCTGAAGTGGTGGTAAAAGCAGGTGCTGTAGTTCCTCCAAAATTTAAGCTTGGAGCAGAAGAACCATTAAAATTAACGGTACCTGCACCTGTCACGTTGATTGTTCCACTGCCGCTTCCCATGGTAAGTGAATTAGCAAAAGTAAGCGAACCTGAGGTTAAAGAAATAACTTCTGTAGTAACGGCTGAGTTGCTCATCCATGTTAGTGTTCCGTTTAGCGTAAAGGCCCCTGTGGTTACAGCTATTTTATCAATAAATGTAGCAGTGTTAGTGATCCCTGCAAATGCTAAATTGCCTGATACTGTACAAGTTCCCGCATTCACTGCTAAAGTACTCGTAACAGCAGCAGTGGGCTGGTTCATGGTTAAATCACCGGCTACTGCCAGATTTATACCTGATGCAAGAGTTAAGGTTCTGGCTGTGGAACTTCCCTGAAAAATGAGGTTGTTACAAGAAATATTTGTGTTCACTGTATAATTTAATACCACTGCTGTGTTTCCTATTTGTAAGTTAGGGAAAGCAGTTGTGGAAGAGCCTCCTATAGATTTTGTAAGCCCGTTAAAGGTTACCGTGTTGCTTCCTCCATTGAATGTTCCTCCGTTATTAGTCCAGTTGCCATCTGCCTCGAAATTCTGACTGGCTAAAAAAGTTGCTCCGTTAGATATTGTAACATCACCTGCAATAACTAATGCTCCTGCTGCTGGCGCAAGTGTATCATTTACTGAAGCGTAAAACTGCACATGACCAAATGTGAGTGATGCATTTGGAGTTATGCTACCATTACCTGTGAAATATGATGTAGAGGTTGCATTGAGTACGAGTGCGTTAGTATTATTGGTAATACCTTTGGCAAAATATAGATTGCAGCCTGCAGCGGTTGTAAATACCGGAACAGTTGCCGCCCCTCCAAAGTTGAAGCTTGGTGCAGCACTTCCGTTAAATTTTATAGTGCCGGCACCTGTAATAGATAATGTTCCGCTGCCACTGCCCATAGTAACGGAATTTCCGAAGGTGATCGTGCCTGTCGTAACGCTGATGACCTCTGTGGCTACCAGCGTATTGTTCATCCAGTTAACTGTTCCGTTTACAGTAAAGGAACCGGTGGTTACAGCTACTTTACCTATCCATGTAGCTGTATTAGTGGCACCGCTGAAGGTTAAATTCCCTGCAACATTACAGGTGCCTGCATTTACTGCAAGTTGGTTAATTACGGCAGCTCCAGGCTGGTTGATAGTTAAATCTCCCGATGCACTGAGTGTATCACCTAAGCTTAAGGTGAGCGTTCTTGCTAATGTGCTGCTTTGAAAAGTAAGATTCGTGCAAGTGATGTTTGTGTTCAATGTATAACTGACAGTAGCTGCAGTAGCTCCTAACTGAATATTAGGGAAAGCTGTATTACTTGTTCCACCGATAGTTTTTACATTACCGTTAAAGATGACTGTGTTGTTTCCCCCATTTAAGGTGCCACCGTTGTTAGTCCAGTTGCCGTCTACTTCAAAATCCTGATTGGCTTTAAAAATAGCACCTGCTGATAAGGTAAGATTACCCAATATAACCACTGTCGACCCCGATGAGAGCGTATCCGTTACTGATGCGTTGAACTGAACGTTTCCAAAGGTAATGGCAGCTGCAGGCGCAATTGTTCCGTTGCCGCTGAAATAGCTATTGGATGTTGCGTTTAAGACCAAAGCGTTGGTACTGTTGGTAAAGCCTTTAACAAAAAAAAGGTTACAGCTAGCTGCAGTTATAAATACAGGAGATGTTGCAGATCCCCCAAAGTTGAAACTTGGCGCAGTAGTCCCGTTAAAGTTGATGGTGCCGGCACTACTAACGGTTAATGTACCGCTTCCACTACCCATGGAAACCGAACTTCCGAAGGTAAGTGTACCCGTAGTTGCCGAAATTACCTCAGTAGCTACAGCTGTATTGTTCATCCAGTAAACGTTTCCGCTAACATTAAAAGCCCCTGTTGTTACAGCTACTTTACTTACCCAAGTGGTGGTGTTGTTGGCTCCTGAAAAGATAAGATTGCCACCTACGATACAAACTCCTCCATTAACCGCTAACTGATTGGTAACCGCTGCTCCGGGTTGATTGATAGTTAAGTTGACGTTTACGGTAAGAGTATCACCCGTTGTTATGGTTAATGTTCGTGCAGCCGTACTAGACTGGAAAGTAAGGTTATTAAATATGTTACTGGTATTCATGGTGTAATTAACAGTAGCTGCATTAGCGCCCATTTGAATGTTCGGAAAAGTAGTTTTCGCTGTTCCTCCAAAGGTTTTTACGTTTCCGTTAAATATTATGGTATTGCTTCCCGCATTTAATGTTCCTCCGTTATTGGTCCAGTTGCCGTCAATTTCTATGTCTTTATTAATGGTAAATGTTGCGCCTAATGAAAGAATAACATCGCCCCCTATTATAACAGTTCCTGTTGCAGAGCCGATTGTTAAAGACGAGTCAATTTGGACATGAAACAGGGTTAAGTTACTAGTGGGAGTTAAAGTGTAACTATTACCCTTAAAAAAAGCTGTCCCTTTTCCGGCCCAGCTGGCTGTATTAGTGTTAACCGTATAGTTTTTATAGAAATTGACCACGCAAGAAGCAAATGTTACCAATTTGTTATAGCTATCGGTAAATGAATTTAGGAAGTTAACTGTTCCCGCTCCGGTAAACGTAATGTTTTGGTTGGTACTAGTAATGGCAATAGCTGGTGTAATGCTTAAATTTCCCAGGCTCACTCTTATACTGTTTGTACCAGTTGCACTCCAGGTTGAAAAAGTTCCGGCAATATTTACCGTCCCTGAATCCACTCCTAATGTATAAGTATTGGCAACGCTATTTTGATTTATTTTGAGGTCACCCGTAACTAGTAAACTTGCGCCCGACCTAACGGTTAAAGTGGTAACCCCTGCAGTAGCATCGCCAAGATATAGGTTTCTGCAAGTATCTGCAGCACTTATGGTAATAACATGGCCTCCATGAATAACGACATCGTCTCCACTGGTTGGCACTCCTGAAGGGCTCCATGTAGCGGCAACATTCCAATAGCCTGTAGCTGTTGATGTTTTGATTGCTGAATGTGCGATTAAAGGCAGGGCAATTGCAAAAAATATGGTTACGAGGAAATACCTATAACGTTTTAAATCGAAGAAGTCAGGTGTTTTAATAAAATACATACTAGTC
>CAIYOV010000067.1 GCA_903927935.1 uncultured Bacteroidota bacterium
TACTCAAATTAAATAAAAATGAGTACAAGTACTCATTGTAAGGTCATGCAATAACCTTTTTTTTGTATAAAAAATAAGATGCTCTCAGAGTTTGACAAAAAAACAATTACCTACCGCATTAAAAGAATACGAGAAAGCAGAGGTTTAAAACAATCGGTTGTTGCAGAGGCATTAAACATAACCCAACAGAGTTATAGTCAGTTTGAGAGAACTTGTAACGACCCACACATGAGTACACTACTGAAAGTTAGCGAGGTGCTGATGGTAGATCCTTGTTATATTCTTTCATTTGACATTCCGATTACAGATGAAAACCTGGCCCTTTTTGAGGCGAAAAAATATCGTAATGTTATCGAGGAACTACTAAAAGCAAAAAGCCTGGTAGAGGCCTACAAAACTATTATAACAGCGGCAGATCAATCAGCAAAGCCGATTTTGAGAAGTCTGTCCAATTAAGTTATTACTTTGAAAATACTAAAGAAACCCTTCACAGTTTTGCTGTGAAGGGTTTCTTTAGTATTTGATTGCATTTTGCAGTTGCTCGTCAATTAACCCATAATTATCGCACAGCACAGCAAAACCGAGAAGGGAATTCTGCCCTTTCAATTCCATTTTCCTGGTCATGTTGTATCTATGGTTTTGCACTGTTTTTACGCTCAGATACAATTCATGAGCTATGCATACGGAATCTAAGTTTTGTGATACCCTTTTTAAAATCCGCAAATGGCCCTTGGTTAAACGTTTCAACTTATCGCGTAAATCATTTATTCTTTCATTTTGCTTCAAATCAACCGACATTATTTCCCTATCCGTAATTTGCGCTATAATATCTTTCCGTTTGTTCAAGCGCAGATCGACCGACCTAATCAGCTCGTAAGCTTTAAATGGCTTGGCAATATAATCATCTGCCCCAATGTTCATTCCATCTCTAATATCTTCCGCCTCAGCCTTTGATGTCAGAAACAGAAATGGAATATTTTTATACATTGGTCGCTGACGCATAGTCAGCAGCAATTCTCTGCCATCCATAACAGGCATGCGGATATCACTTATTACCAAACTTGGAACTGCCCCCTCCAACATAAGCAAAGCATCTTGGCCGTTTTGTGCAGTGGTTACTGAATAGCCTGTCATTTCCAGAATATCTGCAATATTCTGCCTTATGTTTTTTTCGTCTTCTACTACTAAAATACTGTCCATAACTATTAATTAGGTAAGGTGAGACTAAAAACAGTTTTTACTCCCAGTTCACTTTCAAACGAAATCTTTCCTTTATGCAACTCAACAAATTGCTTTACAATAGGCAAGCCAAGACCGGTGCCCGAAATATCCTGTGTATTAGTGGCTCTGAAAAAAGATTCGAAAATATAGGCCTGGTCGTCAGCGGGTATTCCGATACCGAAATCGGTAATTTCGAACAGCATTTCATCTTTTCCATAAAGCACATCTATAGACGGTGACTTAGGCGAGTTCTGAGAGTATTTCAAGGCATTGATGATGAGATTGTGCAGAACGTGCCCCACCAATCGGCTATCGCATTGTATCTGTCTGTGTTGGCCGGTATACTTTGGCAAAATAGGTTTGCCAAACTGCTTTACCCGGTTACTGTTTAATGCCTCCTCAATCATGACAGATACACTGTTAGCTTTAGGTTTGTAGTCTAACCTGCCCGAATTTATTTTGCCCAGCACCAACACGTTATCCATCAGTTCTTTCATACGGTCTACTTCCTCTTCCATTTGATGGACGTGTCGGGTTAATTTATCTTTACTGAGCATCCCATCTCTTTCAGACAGGAGTTTAATAATGTCTATACTGGACTGAATACTGGTGAGCGGTGTTCGAAACTCATGCGATGTCAGGTTGACAAAATGAGACTTTAAATCGTTCAGATTTTTTTCTTTAGCCAGGGCATCGAACAGTTTTTCCTGAACTTCTTTCGATTCGGTAACATCCATTAACAGGTACACGTAGTTTACAATTCGCGAACTTTCGAGCACCTGATTGGCGCTCACACTCAGCCATATTTTTTTTTCGTCATTCTGCTGTAACTGAATATCCAGTTTATCGGCTTCTCCCTTTTCTATATTCTGTTTTAAGGCAGCAGCAGCATCCTCACTCAAATTCCGCTTGGCAAGCAAATCGAAAAACGAGGTATAGGCTACAGCTTTTAGCGGCTCTTCGAAAATGCTTTCGGCCTTTTCATTCATCCATTCTATTTCCTGGCGGGTGTTGGTAATTACCACCACATTATTGGTATTGCTGGCCACCAGGGCAAGTTTCTTAATTTCATTATCGCGCAATTTCTTTTCAGTAATGTTGCGCATAATACAGATGAGACCACCGTGTGCCAGGGGAGTAAGGGTTATTTCCTGATATATAGGCTTGCCATTAATGTCTATGCCGGTAGTTTCGCCCTGCCAGCGTCCTTCTTTAGCCATTTTTGGGAACAGGTCTTCTTCAATGCGCTTTATTTCATCTTCCGAATAAAAAATGCGCCATGACCGGCCCAGAAGTTCTTCTTCTTTTGCATATCCAAAATGGGTTATATGCTTTTCATTCAGGTAGTAATAATTACCATCGGCATCTAACAGGGCAATACCATCCATGGCAGAGGCAACAGCCTGCTTTAAATCGTCCAGTTTCAGCTGCTGAGTTATAATATCGTCAATGCTGTGAAATACACACGAAACCAAGCCGCTCGGCAGCACTGTTAAACTAAGCTGCATGTTCTTATTATCGCCCTTTGCTGTCAGCATTTTTACGCTTCCATTCCAGCTACCTTTACTTAAAAGTTCACCCATCTGTGCGGTCAGCACCTCAGCATCTGCGGGGTAGTACAAAAAACTCCAGTGTTTTCCTGTCAGTTCCTGTTCGGTGTAACCCAGTATTTTCGCAGCACTTTTATTTGCATACAAAAAAAAACCTCCGGCATCGGCAATGGTTACCCCCGATGGTAGGCTGTTGAGCACCTCAATTTGTTTTAGTCCATCATGTATCACCTGTAATTGCATATTGCTTCAGTTTAGCATTACAAATTTAACGTTTGCAAAAGAACTAAAAATGAGTACAAGTACTCATTTTTAGTAGAATTACTCAATTTCTATTTTTCGAAAAATGAGTACTTATGCCTACGCATAGGAACTTCTACCTATGTATACGAACTGATACGCGGTGCAAAAAACTTAGTTACGCACTAATAATGAATATA
>CAIYOV010000068.1 GCA_903927935.1 uncultured Bacteroidota bacterium
AGAAGATTCTATTATCAAAGACATTGATCTGATTGTACCTGTTCCGCTACATTGGAAAAAACTAAAACTGCGCGGCTACAATCAATGCGATCCGTTTGCACAAGGCTTATCACAAGTAATGAACGTTCCTTGGTCATCTACTTCATTAGAAAGAATCCACGAAAATATTTCTCAAACAAAAAAGAAACGGTTTGACAGATACGGAAATGTAGCAGAGATTTTTTCCATAAAAGATGAAAAGCAATTAAAAGGCAAACATATTCTATTGGTTGATGACGTGGTGACAACCGGTGCTACCGCAGAAGCATGTCTGCAAACAATCCTTAAAATTTCTGACATCAAAGCTAGTTTTGTTGCAATTGCAGCAGCAGGATAGCGGACACTATTTATTATGGTTGTTGATTTCCTTGTTTTTAATATCATTGTAACGAAACATATTTGAGCGCATTCGGTAAAAAGCATGGTAAAGGGGGGAACCAAAAACTTTAAAATTTTGAGAAATTATTTGCCTAAGGCCTGGGTGCTTGGTGTATTGCTGCTGCTTGGGGCAGGCAGTAATTATTTGTTTGCTGCGGGCAGATACCCCTTTACCGCAGGGCTAACGGAAAACTGCGCGGAGGAAACCGCGCCACGGACGCTGGAGGATATTTTTACGGAGCGGGTAGGCGGGCAGATAGATTCGTTTTACCGTAAGCGGGTAAAAAATGACCACTTTAACGGTTGTGTGATGGTGGCTAAAGACGGGAAGCCCATTTATTCAGCTGCGTTTGGTTATGGCAATTTGAGTTTTAAGGACACGCTGAGCACCCGGTCGTCTATTCAACTGGCCTCGGTTTCAAAAACCTTTACTGGTTCGGCTATTTTGCTATTGGCCGAGCAGGGGTTTCTTTCGCTCGATGATTCGGTTCAGAAGTTTTTTCCTGATTTTCCGTATCACGGCATTACGATTCGTTTGCTGCTGAGCCACCGCACGGGTTTGCCGGATTATACTTACTGGGATAAATATTTTATTGGAAAGGATGCGGCTTATTTGACGAACGGGCGGCTGATGGAGTTGCTGGCGAGCAGGAAACCGCAGGTGCGCTGCAAGCCTGACCACATGTTTATATACTGCAATACGAATTTTGCGATACTGGCGAGCATTATTGAAAATGTAAGCGGGATGCCCTATAAGAAGTTTATGCATGATATTATTTTTTCGCCCCTGGGCATGAGCGATACTTATGTGTATTCGCCCGAAGACGGCAACTGCTGCACGATAAGTTACGATGCAAAGGGAAGAGTGTGGAAGGATTGCCCTGCCGATGGAGTGGTGGGGGATAAGGGCATTTATTCATCGGTAGAAGATATGCTGAAGTGGGATAATGCGCTGCGCACAGGTTTGGTGCTGAGTGAGGAAAGTTTGAACGAAGCATATAAGCCGCGCAGTTTTGACCGGTACTCGTTTGCGAAAGAGAAAGGGAAAAATTACGGTTATGGCTGGCGAATGATTAAACAACCGGATAAAAGTTACCTGATTTATCATAACGGATTCTGGCATGGAAGCAATAATGTTTTTGCGCGCGATTTGAATAACGGCTTTACGGTTATTGTATTGGGGAACAAATCGAACCATGCGAATTACTGGACTCAGCCGGTGTGGAATGCACTGGGCCAGATGAAGAATCTGGAAAATATTGCGGAAGGCGAAGTTCAATAAGTGCTATTTCATTTGCACGCTCCGAAACCAATTTATTTTAATTTGCCCACGTGAAGAAAGCGGTGATTTTTTTAGCTGTAGCAGTAATTACTGCTGTAGCGGTGAATTTATACCGGCATAAGAAAGCGACTTATTCTCCCTCTGCCCCTATAGTTACGGTTGATACTTCGAGCGCCCGGATGAGGCAGCTTTATTTTTCGCTTGATACTTTTTTTACGAACCGGAGTGTAAAAAACGGGTTCAGCGGAAGTGTTTTGGTTTCGGTGAAAGGGTATCCGGTTTATGAAAAATGTTTCGGGTATTGCGATTACCGGAACAGGAATCTGCTTACCGATACTAATTCGTTTCAGCTTGCCTCGGTTTCAAAAACATTTACCGCCACTGCGGTGCTTTGGTGTGTTGAACATGAATTGCTTTCGCTGGAGGATTCGCTTGAAAGATTTTTTCCTCAACTTCCCTACAAGGGTATAAGAGTAAAAGATTTGCTGAGCCATCGGTCGGGTTTGCCCAACTACATTTATTTCTGTTCGGGTAAATGCACTAAAGGGGAATACCTGACTAACGAAAGTATAATTGCCTTAATGGCAAAAGAAAAACCGGCACCGTATGCCAAAGCGAACAGAAAATTTGAATACTGTAACACTAATTATCTGCTGCTGGCCTCTATTGTTGAAAAGGTTTCGGGTAAAAAGTTTAAAGAGTTTATGCATGAAACTTTTTTTGAGCCGCTTGGCATGGAGCATACTTTTATTTATGATTACACCGACAAGACCGATAGAAAAATTGCCATCAGTTATAATTCGAAGTGGGAAATTCAGCATGATGATTGCTTTGACGGAGTAGTTGGCGACAAGGGCTGTTACTCGACTGTTCATGATATGTTTTTGTGGGACAAGGCATTTTATGATGAAAAGCTTCTGTCTCAGTCCATGATGATAGAAGCATACGCGCCCCGCAGTTTTGAACACCCAGGAAAGAGAAATTACGGCTATGGCTGGCGATTGCTGCAACAGCCGGACAGTAGTTATCTGGTGTATCATAATGGCTGGTGGCATGGCAACAACACTGTATTCTATCGCAATGTTCAGGACACCACCGCAGTAATTATTCTTTCTAATAAATTCAACCGGTCTGTTTATCACATTCAGCCGGTCTTCGATATTCTGTACGGTTTGAAAAAAGATACAGTTGGATTTGGAGAAGAGTAGCGGATGCAATAACCTCACAATATACTCCAAGACCCTACGTTTATGTAGTCTTTTAATACTTTAGCATTATGAGTTTCCGTTTTTCAAAATCGTTTTTATCAGCTGTTTTTCTATTGTTTGTTTTCACGATATCGTTCTCGCAGGAGCGCACCTTGGATACATGGAAAACCTTTATGCCGTATGGCGTTTCATTAGGTGTTTTTGATGCAGGAGATAAAATTTATTCAGCAGCTTCAAAAACGGTTTTTTCGTATGAAATAAATTCAGGCACTATTCAGATTTATGATAAGGCCAACGGACTAAGTGATATAGGAATTAAGACTGCCAACTATGATCCGGTTTCGAAAGTATTTGCCATTGCATACGACAATAGCAATCTCGATTTAATTTACAATGGAACCGATATTTATAATATTCCGGACATTAAAAATAAGAATACCAGCAGTGCTGTGTCCGTGAATTGTATTTCGTTTTATAATGGCAATGCTTATGTGTCTACCGATATGGGGATTTCGGTTATTGATCTTTCAAGAAAAGAAATCAGCAACACTTACATTATTGGTTCAACGGGCGGACCGGTAAAAGTTTATGCATGCAGTATTGACGGAACAAATATTTACGCTGCTACTGAGGAAGGAGTAAAACATGCGCCACTTTCTTCTTCCAATCTTCAGGACTTTAATAACTGGATTTTGTATGATGCGGCACAAAACCTGCCTAAGAAGAAAGCAACTTTCGTAACTGCCTATAATAGCAAGGTGTATGCAGTAATTGACGCTAATAACAGCGATACGCTTTTTGAATTTAACGGTAGCATATGGACCAAAAGATATGATTCGTCATCTCATATTTTCACGAGCTTGAATGTTCTTAGTGATAATCTTTATTTTTCTAACTGGAGCACCGCCAATATTTCGGGTAAAAACGGAAAAATAGATGCGGCAGGAAATATTACGACTTCAAATGCACAACATGCCCGACCAATTGGCTGGTTCATGAGCAATGGTGTTGTCTGGGAAGCAGATTATTGGAATGGTTTATTTAAAAATGTTCAGGGCAATATGGAATCGATACTGCCAGATGGGCCATTTTCTTCATCGGTATATGGCATTGCCGCAAAAGATGGAGTGATTTCCATTGCACCAGGAGGAGTTGATGATTCATGGGGCAATGTATTTAATCGCGATGGTTTCTTTATTTATAAGAATAATAGTTGGACGAATAAGAACCAATATAACAGTGTAGCCTTAACCGATTACCCGGATTTACTTTGTGTGACCACTGTACCTGACAAAGGGAAATCATATTTTGGTTCCTTCTGGGCAGGGCTTGTACAATATGACTACATCAATAATTCAATTACGACTTTCGATAAAAACAATAGCATACTTGAAGGAGCTGTTGGCGATTCTGCACGAACAAGGATAAGTGCTGTAACAAGCGATAAGTATGGAAATGTTTGGATTTCGAACGCGGGTGCAACGAAGCCAATTAAAGTCCTTACGACTGAAGGTGCATGGAAAGAATTTTCCGTTCCTTATTTTAATATCCTGATGAAGAAAATGATAATTGATCAAAATGATCAATTATGGGCACCTATTCGCTCAGCTTCAAATGGTTTGTTGGTGTGGAGTTATAACGGCACTTTGGATGATCTCAGCGATGACAAAGTGCGATTATTATCAATTGGTAGCGGTAATGGCGGATTGCCTGACGCCAGAGTGTTCAGTTTGGCAGAAGATAGAGACGGCAATATCTGGGTTGGCACCTCTCAGGGCATTGGAGTTTATTACTGTCCTGGCAGTGTGCTTACAACCAGTGGCTGCGATGCGGACCAGATAAAAGTGGAACGTGATGGTTATATTGGCTATTTGTTCGGAACGGAAAGTGTGCGTGCTATAGCCGTGGACGCGGCCAACCGAAAATGGATTGGAACTACAAACGGCTTATGGCTGATATCGGATGATGGCAAAAAAGAGCTGTTGAAATTTACTACCGAGAATAGCCCGTTGCCAAGTAACCAGATTACTGATATTTCAATTGATGATAAAACCGGAGAAGTATTTATTGGCACTTTGGGTGGTTTGGTAAGTTACCAGGGAGATGCGATGGCCGAATGCAGTGATTGCGATGCTGCGCTAGTTTATCCAAATCCGGTAAAGCCTGATTATAATGGCCCGATTGCCATAAAAGGTTTGACGGACAATGCTTACGTGAAAATTACAGATGTAGCGGGAACATTGGTTTACCAAGGTAAAGCAAACGGCAGTCAAATGATTTGGAACGGTAAAGGTTATAGTGGTAACCGCGTTAAGAGCGGAGTATACCTTGTGTTCAGTTCTACCGATTTAGGGAAAGAAAGAAGAGTGGGAAAAATTCTTGTAGCTAATTAGTTCCAGTTTTTCCAGGCATTAACACCCAAGTATGCAATGAGTAATACATAGCTCAATACATATACGCACCAGAAAAAATAAATAATGATTGGTTTGAAAATGAATGAAACGTTATGCTCCCCTGCAGGCAAAGCAACACTCATAAAAGCGTAATTGGTATTTATTATTTCAGCTTCTTTTCCGTCAACGAAAACTTTCCATCCAGAAAAATAAGATTGTAATAAAGTAAGGTATGCGGAAGAATCAACAGCCGCTTTAACAATAACACTTCCCGGTTTAAATTCGGTAAAAAACAATTCCGATTTCAATACTCGTTCTTTACCATACACCGAGTCTACTTCGGCATAAAGTGAATTGTTAGTGAGAGAACCCGCTTTGCCATCCTTATCTAAATTTTCTATTGGCTTAATTTCCCCGGAAAAAAAAACTTCAGGTTGCTTTATAGTGTATTTGGCCAACGGAGAATCAAAGAACTTTGAAACCTGTTTCAGATAAAAGGGATTAAACCCATCATAAGAAGGTTCTTTCCGAAATAAATTTCCATTATAAACAGCAGGCTCAAGCGATGAGTCACAGTAAACATTATATTCTTCTACCGGAACATTCAATGCCGGATTTGGAAAACCCTGAGGCAATTTTTTAAACCCATTATGAAATATAGAAACTTTGTTATCGGAAATTACTGTTCCATGAACATTCATTTGTGTTGCCAACATCATATCAGCTATCCAAAAGAAAGAAAGTATGATGGCTAAGTTTCTCCCTTTTACAAAAAATATAAGCACCAATAAACCTGCAACTAAAACAAGTTGTACTGCGCTTTGTATAATGATGTAGCTATGAATATTTCCTCCTGAAATAAAATTTGAGATATTAGTTGCATTGAAAAAC
>CAIYOV010000069.1 GCA_903927935.1 uncultured Bacteroidota bacterium
ATATCTGCCACGGGCATCCTTATCCATAAGGATTGAATGCTTTACCGGTTCCACTAAATCTTTCTAAAACATTTCTTTCAATAATTTTTTCGTCATCCTGATTGATTTCCTTTCAATTAAATACTAATTCCGATGAGATACGTAGTGCACCTTACTGAAGATCATTTAAAAAAAATAATTGATGAGTCTATCGCAAAACATATGGAACAGATCAAAAAATCCATTGATGCACTTGCGGAACAGAGAGATAACGAACTCCTCAAGATCGAAGACGCCATGGCGATTCTCAAAGTTTCGAGAAAGACAATCAACAATTGGGTTGAAAGTAAGAAATTAAGGTGTCACTGGCTCGGCGGAAGATTATATTTTAAAATGAAGGACATTATGGAAAGTCTGAACTCGAATTTCTGAGTATTACATCGCAGGAGTATATATTCTGCTCTTAGTATACTACTGGTAGCGCCAGTTGACAAATCAACTTAGGCCGTGTCGCATTGAGCACCATTTTTACATTATATCGCTCATGATGCAGCCATTTTAAATTCCTGATTAGCATGGTGTTTTTTTGAATAACTGGTGGTCAAAAATTTCGGCTTCAGTTGACTTGGAATTCCGGCCCTTAGTAGTCAATGCCACGGCGCTTCCATTCCTATAGCGGAACGGTAGTTGTAGACGGTGATGCAGACTGGGGTTCTTGTTTTTACAAAGAAGATACTCAGCAATTGTATCCGGTTCTATCGATTGTGAATCTCGAAAAACTATATACTAAAAAAGCCGCTCATCACCTCAACTTAAATATTAAAGTAAATGATCCTAAGCCCACCAGTATCAGTTCCATCGATTTACTTGAGATAATTAAGACTGAACTGCAGGAGCATTTTAAGGATATAACGGTTTTAGAAATAGTGAACCGCGTAGATTGGGAAAAAGCTATGCCTATTGCCGTGGAGGATTTTGTTGAAGCCACAAGAAGCAATCAAGGGCTGAATAACTTTTATTATGCCGGAGATTTTATGGGATGTCCCTCAATGGAAACAGCACTGATGAGTGGAAAACGGGCTGCAGAGCAATTAATAAAGAATCAGAGGTAGAATGGAAAGGTCGAGAAACCTGATTCAGATGATTTATTAAAGTGTGAAGCTGGTTTTATTAATTGTAACTGAAGTTGCGGACAGGCGGAGGCATGCTCCTGCAAAAATTATGATAAACCGGCTAAAACTTCAGGCTGGAAATTGACTAACTTCATCAAATTTGATCTTAGGTTAACTTATTTTGGCCGCTTAACCTAAGTTGGCTTGTGAAAATACCTTTGACTGCTGCAATACTATTTTACGCATTCGTTTTGCAGGCTCAGGATATGCATGAAACCAATGATACGCTTAAAAAGGTGCGCAATCGCAAAACTGAAAAAGTTTTTGAGAAGGGACTTACGTACCTGTCATACCTCAACTATTCTGACCGAACTGTTGACCGGATGCGAACCGGTATTGATGAATACCGGCAATACGCGGGCAAAATGATATGCAACATAAATGTCCGGATATTAAAACCTTTTGGCACCTCGCTTGATGAGCCGGATGTTTACAAACCCAATAAGGCAGAACGCCTGGCTAACAAATTTCAAATAGTGACGCGTGAATGGGTAATAAGGAATAAACTATTGTTTAAAACAGGTAATAGCCTGGTACCGGTTTCAATTGCCGATAGCGAAAGGGACATTTGGGAGATGGAGGCATTTAAGGATGTAAAAATAGTGGTAAGCCAACCCGATAACGATACCAATAGTGTTTACATTACTGTTTTAGTACGCGACCGGTTTAGCTGGAGCCCATGCTTTAACGTTGCCCCCAATAGGACCACTGCTGGTTTCAAGTTTACCAACCTGGGTGGAATACCGCAATCGTTGCAAGTGGTAGCCGGACCTGTATACCGGCCCGACAATCCCTACATACTAAACGCGGTTTACACATACAACAATATAGCAAGTACACATATAAACGTTGACGCAACTTTCATATACCAGAATCTAAGCAAAGGAGGCAGTGCAGGAATAGCAAGAAATTTTTACTCGGCATTCAGCAAATGGGCTTTTGCCACCCGTGATATTTTTAACAAGCAGGAGGCCTTTGTTCCCAGCCCTTACGTTGCCGCAATTAATTCGAAAATAGAATATAACTTGGCAGACATATGGATAGCCCGCGCAATTCCTTTTAATAAAAAGAATGAAAAGGTTGACCTCAGGCGGTGGATTTTTGCCGCCAGGGGTTTACATCAAATATATTTTCGCCGCGATTATTTGCATACCACCGACTACTCACTTTACTATCCTAATAACTGGTTTGCCCTTGGGGCAATAGGTTTTTCCAATTGGGATTATTACCTGGATAAAAACATTTACTCGCTGGGCGAAGCAGAATATTTTACTAAAGGCCTAAACTTCGCATTCATCTCAGGCGCACATTGGCAGGAGGACCTTCGCACAAGGTTATATACAGGGATACGGCTTAACAATGGCATCAATTTTAACCGCATAGGTTTTTGGTTTTCGCAAATATCATATGGAGGCTTTTTTACCGGCAGCAAATATCAGCAGTTAAAGCTGAGTGTGCAGAACAATGTATTTTCCGCACCACAACATTTAGGCAAATGCGTGGTCAGGCATTTTTTAAATACCAATATCATTCTCGGATTCCTGTTGCCGCCTGGACAGGAAGTGATCGTAAACGACAATAACGGCATTAGGGGATTTTACTACAACACCATAAGAGGCAATCGCAGTTATGCATTCAACTACCAACTAAGCTTTTATCCGACTACTCCTATATTGACTTTTACCACCTGCTTTTTTGCTTTTGCAGATTTCGCTGTTTCAGGAAAACAATTATGGAATGATAATCAGTTTCTTCAGGCCTATGGAGTGGGTATAAGGCTGCGCAGCCTCGAACTGGGCATTGATTACTTCAAACTAACATTTGCCTATTATCCTTATCTCAAAATACCCGGTCAACGTCCTTATAATTTTATTGCTGAGCTGTCAAATCCAAACGCTACAACCCGTAATGACCTTTTCGCTCCAGGCATCATTTCGCCATAGTAAATATAGACTGCTCGCCACAGAAAATTGTCTTCCCAAAGGGTTTGACCTATGATCGGTCAAATGAGGTTTAATACTTAGTGTTATGATTGAATTAATACTTCGCATAAAAATCATGCGCATGGTCGAGACCTGCTGCTTATTACATTCTTAAAACGACATTCTGAAATCAGCTGGACGAATTTTTCTATCCAAACAATAATACCAACTTCTCTAATAAGGGAATGAACTACTTCTATCCTTTCAATTGTC
>CAIYOV010000070.1 GCA_903927935.1 uncultured Bacteroidota bacterium
AAGCAAGGAGATGTCTTTTTATAAATTTCATTTCTAATTTCTCAAAAGTAACTAAACCGTTTTCCTATCTGTGCTTAATATCAGTATACCATTTCTTTGTACAGTTTTTTAAGTGAACAACAATCAGCATGGCAACGGTATACAGGATTTTAAACATCATGATGACTATGTTTTAGTTTCGGAGAATTACTTTTTAGAAGAAATTTTTGAAACCAATCAGTGGCAAGTTTCGCCACCTCTTCAAGTTTGCCGGGCTCTTCAAACAAATGTGTTGCACCATGAACTATCACCATTTTCTTTTCACACTTCATCAAATCGTAAGCTTCCTGATTCATTTCAATAACCGGTTCATCTATACTGCCGATAATTAAAAGTGTAGGCGCGTCAATAGAAGGAATTGCTGAGGCAGCAAGGTCAGGACGGCCACCGCGTGAAACCACTGCATCAATTACATCGCTCATTGTTGAGGCAGCTCTTAATGCCGAAGCCGCACCGGTACTGGCCCCAAAATATCCGATACTGAAATTCTGAAATTGCGGCTGTTGACGAATATGTCGGGTTACAGTTATTAGCCGGGTAGTAAGCAAATCGATGTTGAAACGGTTTGCGTAAATTTCATCTTCCACTGGAGTAAGAAGGTCTATTAATAAAGTTGCGATATTATTTTTGTTCAACACTGCGGCTACATAATTGTTCCGCGGACTGAACCGGCTGCTTCCGCTTCCGTGTGAGAATATTACAATGGCTTTTGCATTGTCAGGAACAACCAGATTTCCTTTCAGATTAATTCTTCCAGCCTGAACGGTAATTTCTGTATTGCGTTTATCCATGACCATATTTTGTAACAGGTCAAAGAAAAGCTAATGCAAAGTTGATTTTGATGATTTGAATTATTAGTAAGTGTGAGTGTGGTCATTCATAATAAATGTATAAGGCTATTTATCTGTTGATTCTTATCATGTTCCTGCTTGACCCGTATCAATGTTGATGACGTATAATGCCTTACCTTTGTTCAAATTCATTTTCATGGAGAACAAAAGCGCACCAACTGTTCCGGCTAAGAAACGCAAAGAACCATTCTGGCTTCCCCTTTTGCCCGATGGCTTTCGCGATTTTTTGACCGAGGCAGGCGAAATATCGCGGTTTGTAACCCGATTTTTTAAAGAGGTTTGGTTTCCGCCTTATGAGTTCAAAGAAATTTTCCGCCAGTCGTATGAAATAGGTTACCGCTCGCTTCCTTTAGTAGGATTGACCGCTTTTATAATCGGCCTTGTGCTAACGCTTCAATCGCGGCCAACGCTGGCGAGGTTCGGTGCCGAATCATGGCTGCCGGCTATGGTGGGTATCAGTATTATCCGCGAAATAGGACCGGTGATTGTGGCGTTGGTGTGTGCCGGTAAAATAGGTTCAAGCATCGGGGCAGAGTTAGGTTCTATGAAAGTGACAGAACAGATAGATGCCATGGAAGTAAGTGGCACCAATCCTTTCCGGTACATTGTGGTTTCGCGCATTCTCAGCACCACGTTTATGATTCCCATTCTCGTAATTATGGGCGATGCAATTGCTTTAGTAGGTTCCTATCTGGCTGTTAAATTGACGGGGGCTATCAGTTTAACCCTGTTTTTTCAGGAAGTTTTTGAAAGCACCGACTTCAGCGACTTTGTTCCGGCTTTTATTAAAACTTTCTTTTTTGGTTTTGCCATTGGCGTGATTGGCTGTTACAAAGGATATAATTCAAAAAAAGGAACCGAGGGCGTGGGCGAGTCGGCCAACTCATCGGTGGTAGTGGCCTCGTTGTTAGTGTTTGTTATTGACCTGGTGGCGGTTCAAATCACTCAATTTTTCGGATACTTATGATGGAACCTGTTACAGCACCGGTAGGAAAAAGTACAGCACGCGAATACGGTGAGGCTATAATAGAAATTGCGCACCTGCACAAATCGTTTGGCGAAAACCATGTGCTGAACGATTTTAACCTTACGGTTAGACGGGGCGAGAATGTGGTGGTGCTTGGCAAATCGGGTTGCGGTAAATCGGTGCTTATTAAATGCATTGTGGGTTTGCTGAAATATGAAGAAGGCTCGCTGAAAGTTTTTGGAAAAGAAATAAACCAGCTGAAGCAAAAGGAACTGGACGAAATGCGCGCGCGCATAGGTTTTGTGTTTCAGAGCAGTGCGCTTTACGATAGTATGACAGTGAGAGAAAATCTCGAATTCTCTTTACGCAGACATGGTAAAGGCAAATCGAAACAGGAAATACTTCAACTGGTGGAAGAGATGCTGGAAAATGTGGGTTTAGCCAACGCCATTAACCTGATGCCATCGGAACTTTCGGGCGGTATGCGGAAAAGAATAGGTCTTGCGCGTTCATTAATTCTGAAACCGGAACTGATGCTCTACGATGAACCCACCACCGGACTTGATCCTATTACAGCCGAAGAAATAAGCAACCTGATGCTGGCCATGCAGCAAAAATATAACACTTCCTCCATCATAATTTCGCACGATATGCATTGCGCACGGCTAACGGCTAACCGGCTGGCAGTAATGATTGACGGCATTAATTACGCAGAGGGAACCTTCGAGGAACTTAGTAAAATTACCGACCCGAAGGTGCATGCGTTTTTTAAAAACGATAAACTATGAACAAAGAACTAATCAAAAACATCCGCCTTGGCTTTTTTGTAATAACCGGAACAGCCCTGCTGATAATTGCCCTGTATTTTATTGGCAACAACAGCAACCTGTTCAGCAAAACATTTAAGCTGTATGCCCGGTTTGAAACCGTTAACGGATTAAAGAACGGCAACAATGTGCGCTATGCCGGTATAGATGTGGGCACCATCAAGAACATTGAAATTTTAAACGACACCACCATACGCGTAGAAATGTCGGTGGAAGAGGCGCTGAAAAAAGTAATCCGCAAAAATTCTGTGGCCACTATAGGCACTGACGGGTTGATGGGCAATAAACTCATCAACATAAGCCCGGGAACGGCTGATATGGATTTGATAAAAGACGGTGAGGAAATTGAGAGCCTTGCCAGTTTAAATACCGATGAAATGCTGCGCACGCTCGATAAAACCAACAAAAACATTCTGGTAATTTCGGCCAACCTGCGCGAGATTTCGCAAAACCTTACCGACAGCCGCGGCACGCTTTACACCGTGCTGATGGATACTACCATTGCGCGCGGGCTTAAACATACGCTCGGCAATATTGATGTGGTGAGCAACAACATTTTAAAAATTTCGGACGATTTAAACGATGTGGTTTCGGAAGCTAAAAACGGAAACGGGCTAATAGGCACGCTGGTAAAAGATACCGTAATGGCCGGTGATTTGAGCAAGGCCATTAAAGAAGTGCGCAGTGCCGGTGAGCAGATAAACACCTCGGCCGGTGAGTTGAAACAGATATTGAATAAAGTAAACACGGGTGACGGCACTATTTCTACCTTAATAAACGATACCGCCTCTGCCAATAATTTAAAACGCAGTTTGGTGAACATTGATGTAAGCGCAAAAAAGCTCCCCGCATTGCTGGAGGCACTCAAGCATAACTTTTTGTTTAAGGCTTATTTTAAAAAGCAGGAGAAACAGAATAAGAAATAATTATTTGTCAACCCCTAAAGGGTTTTAAACTCTTTCGGGGTTGTACTACCTAAACCCGCAACTTCCCGAACATTTATAAACAAAGTTTAATATCTTCTTAAGCTATTGCTTTCAAAATTTATTTTTTTGCTTTGAAACGAAGTAGAAAATTTTGTAAAGTGATTGGAGCCCATGGATATTGTAAATAAGCTAATCAACAAAATTGCGGGAGAATATCCGGCAGTCGGCATTAACCAGCGTGCAGCCAGAATTACCAGTTTTTATACCGGAATAAATTTTGTAATAGGTTTTTTTGTGGCGGTTACGCTGCAACTGGCGCTGCACTTTATCGTCTTTCAGGTAATAGCGGCAGCTATCCTTTTCTTCTTTTATTATCTGCTGGTTCATAAAAAATATTCGGGGCCTATTATTTTGTTGCTGGTTATTATGCTTACATCGGCTTTTGCTATAGATTGGTTTTATGCAGGGGGTTTATACGGTCCGGCTTTAATAAGCGCACTGCCTATTTTTTATGTAGCTATCAATATTGTAAGCGAAAAATACAGACCGGCAATTGGTATTTTTGTTCTAACCGTGGTTGCTGTTACGCTGATGATAAGTTATCTTGACCCTTCCTGGGTAACACCATATCCCAAAACAGATGAGGGATATATTCATTACATGATACTGGTTTTTCAGTATTGCGGCTATATCGTTTTTATTGGAGCATCTAACCGGTATTGTTATAACTACGAGCATAACATGGTTACCAGCCAATACCTTGAGTTGGAGCAAGCCAACGATGCAAAACTGCGGCTGTTCAGTATTATCAGCCACGATTTAAGGGGCCCTATGGTTACTCTTGGCGGTATTTTAAATTCGATGGAGGAGGGTTTTAGCACACCTGAAAAAACAAAACGGCAGCTGGCGCATTTAAAAACCATGACCGCTCCGCTTAACAATACCATTAATAATCTTTTGTTGTGGAGCCGTCAACAATTAGAAGGTTTAAATGTTTCGCCCGAACTGTTCGAGGTGGGCGAAATTCTGGATGAAGAGATTTTGTTAGTGGCGGAAGAAGCAATTTCTAAAATGGTGATAATTGAAAATCACATTGTGCCGCAAACTGCGGTATTTGCCGATATCAACCAGGTGCGCATTATTTTCCGCAACTTAATTTCAAATGCTATACGGCATGGCAAAAGCAATACAGTGGTGCAGTTGTTTCATCATTCAACCGAGGCAAACATGGTTTTTACAATCAGCAATAACGGTGTGCCGGTACCTTTATATGCGGCAGAAGAATTTAATAACACCGGAAAGTTAGAGATAGATGACGCCAACAAAAAACACCCGGGGCTTGGGCTTCAGCTTTGCCGCGCTTTTGTAAAAGTAAATGGTGGGAATATTTGGATAGATACTTCGGTAGTTGGTAAAACGGTTTTTTGTTTTTCTTTACCGGTAGGCAAAGGGCAATAGGCAAAAGGCAAAAGGCAATAGGCAAA
>CAIYOV010000071.1 GCA_903927935.1 uncultured Bacteroidota bacterium
ATCTTTTTTGACTGCCCCAGATCTATTTGCACCCAACGCATTTCGTTATTACCCCCAGCTGTATTTGAATAAGCCGGAAGGTAATACCTCGCCACCCGTTCTACCCCCATTCTGGCTTCGCGAAGTTCGTTGGCTGCATTGTACTTTACCTGTGCATTTGCAGAGGTGAAAGTTAGAATACTGAATAAAGCATTGATGACCCATACCATCTTTACTCTCCTGCCAAAAATATAAGGTGCTAAATTCATTTGGATATGATTTGGTTTAGGAACAATCTAAAAGAGGAGTAAAAATACAGAAATGAATTGATTAAAAACAAAGCGCTCCCCAATTGCCATAATGCAAAAGGGGAGCGCAAAAAATTTATTTAGCTTTTACTATTTCGCACCGGCATACCCCGGATTTTGTGTAATTGATCCACCACTATTATCGATTTCTGTCTGAAGAATAGGCATTAAACGATGAGTAGCCTGAACGTATGTACGCTTTGGTTTGTAGGTTCCTTCAGATGGAGCTGCATTGTAAATTTCGGCAGCTAAACCCCAACGTACAAGGTCAACATGACGGTCGCCGCCTTCGAAAGCTAACTCCATACGACGTTCGTACATCAGATCGTTGAAGGTAGGAGCTGAAATTGAAGCAAGGCCAGCACGGTTGCGAACCAGATTAAAACTTTGAGCAGCTGCTGCTACACCAACAGTCCGGTTAGCAGGTCCACCACCATTTAACATCATGATTGCTTCAGCATGAATCAACAATACATCGGCATATCTCAGTGCAGGGACATTTAATCCTGCAGCCCAACCGGTATAAGAGTCTTTGTAAGGTGCATTGAATTTCACACATACTATAGGCGAAAGGTTGTTTGGCGCCTGAAGTATGTCTGTAAAACCATTATAGGTGATCACATCGGCGCCACGTTTTGCAACAGTAGCCGCTTTTCTACGATCACCAGCCTGGTAGGCATTATAAAAAGCGAGTGTTCCACTTACCAATCTCCATCCTTCTCCGACCGGCTCTTCATGAAGTCCGTTCCATACATTGTTTGGTAACATCAGGACCGGAGTAATTGGATATTCGCCTAAGCGAGCTCCCAAACCCCAAAGAATTTCGCTGTCGTTTTCGTGAGGGATAGTAAAAACGTCTGCATAATTTGAAGTCAGCGTTGCGCCTGTTACCTGTTCTGCAGCATTTTTTGCCTCGCTCCATTTCGCTTCGTGTGCATAAACTTTTGCTAACATACCCCATGCAGCCCCCAATCCCGGACGACCTTCTTCGTGCGACTGTGCGAGTTGGGTTGTAGCCTCTTTCAGTCCTTTCTCAATTACTGTCCACGTCTCAGCCTCTGTTTTTCTTGTCAAGGCAGTTGCAGGATCTGTAGAACTATAGATAGGAAGACCGCCATAACGGATTGCCAACTGATAATATGCAAATGAGAGGAGGAAGTTAGCTTCACCCAGGATTCGTTTCTGTTGTCCGGCATCCATTGTGATTTTTGGTACATTATTCAGAACGTCGGTTGCCCTTTTAATTGTTTGATAATATGACTTGTAAGAATTTCCGCAAAGGTCTCCGGTCATATTATTGGCACTTGC